>JAJSAA010000059.1 GCA_024274995.1 Deltaproteobacteria bacterium | reverse complement strand
GACGGCCTGATAACGCTCACGGGCAAAGGAAACCGCCTCATAATCAATATCCACCCCGCAGACATAAGCCGCCCGTTCCGCCAATAAAGCTGAGCCGTAACCGGCCCCCGAGGCTATATCCAGCACCCTCCGGCCCGCCACAATCTTCTGAGCCGCGAGATACCTTTGCCGGTGCTCAAGTTCAATTTCAACCTCAAGCCCGCAGTCTGGAATAAATCTTTCTCCGGTAAAATCCATGGATTACCCGTAAAACACGTGATTATGATAGAAAAGAAACCAGTAGCCCTAAAAACTATTCAGCCCAATAACCGGCGAGCTGGCCTCTATTCTACAAGCAAGACTCTTCCGACGAAGCGGATACTTGCTCAAACTTCACTGTAACCTCTTGATGATACTAATTATTTACAAAATCATATTTTTTTTGTTATTTGAGAGGTAAATACAGACTCCAGGTTAGGTACAGCTGAATAGTTACCATTAGTTCAAACTTTCATGTTACAATGTTTTTTCCGTAAATTTATCATACGGCAATACATAAAGCCGTTTGCACAAGCAAATTGTTATCAGCCCGAAGCCTAAATACTGCGATAAATGTAATACGCACCCAAATCACGGCATTGCCATCTTAGGAGTACCTGCTTTATGTCATTGCTAAAAACTCTACTGATAAAACTATACCATACAAGGGCTATCCGTTATTTTCGTTCAGAAATTAAAAGAAAATTTACATCCTTACTCACTCCTGTTCAAAACACCATAAATGATCTGTCAAACACCACAGACATACTGTCCGCACAACAGAAATATCTGCTGAACCTTATCGAGGATA
This sequence comes from Deltaproteobacteria bacterium, assembly GCA_024274995.1. GTDB lineage: Bacteria > Desulfobacterota > Desulfobulbia > Desulfobulbales > VMSU01 > JAADIV01. The sequence goes on along the minus strand of JAJSAA010000059.1, from coordinate 19,417 downwards.
TTAATCAGAAGCAAGACCTTCATACCAGAGTACACAATGAACATACTTTAAAAAATGATGAAGAGTTACAATTATTAAGAACTCTTTATGCAAACCAAGGTTTCACATCAGATAACATCTTACACGAAGAAACAAAAAACCAATTCATCCCTGTTGTTCGTCAAATAATAAACACCTCATACCCCTTTATCCACAAGCATACAGAGCTTATCTTTGAAGAAATTTTTATTGGTCATATGCATCCAGGCGGCATATGGCAGCTTAAAAATGATATCGCAAGTTTTACTAAAAAGCCATTACCCCCCACAGAAACGAACCTACAACCAAACCCCTCTTTAACAACAAAAGCATCTCTAAAAATTTTAATTATAAGCGATACTTTCCCCAGCCTAATGCATGGGGGCGGCGGCCGACTCCTAGATATTATCACTGAACTTTCAAAAGAAAATAAAATAGACCTGTACACGCACTTTAATCCAGAATTAGATGGAAGCTCTCTTGATCTTCTCAAAAACAACGTAGAAAATATCCAAACTGTCTCCCATGAAGAACTAACCGTTGATATGGTCGGCACCTGGCTCCGTTCTATTGGACGAGCCGCAAAGTATTACGACATTATTCAGCTGGAATATCCCCAAACTATCCGCTTTATTCATCCAATGCGGCAATATGGGCATAAAGTCGGATATACATTCATGGAATGCTTATCACTCAGCTACGCGGACAAACTTGAAGAAATTATCAAATCTCAGAACTATGATTCTGTATCCAAATACGCCAGAAAATTCTGGCAGGCAGTTGCAGATGAAAAATACGCCTTGGAAAACGCGGACTATACAATCGCAGTTACCACAATGGATGCTATTTTTTTAAAACGGCTAAGCCCCAAAAAACCACATATCATTCCCACCTGTATTTCCAATATTGCCATCATTGAAGAGGCTAAAAAAGTTAAAGACACCAATATAGAAGAAAATACAGTTATGTTTCTCGGCTTTTTCGGCCACTGGCCAAATATTGAGGCTGTCGAATGGTATTTACGTGATATCCATCCATTGGTACAACAGGAAATACCAGGTTATAAATTCTATATTGTTGGCTCCGGAGATGTTTCAGACATAAGGAGGATAAGTAAAGGGGACAAATCCGTGGTAATTACAGGGATGGTTGACAGCGTTGTTCCATACATTTTAAAGGCAAAAGTTTGCGTATCACCATTAATATCCGGAGCTGGCATAAGAGGGAAACAAAACCAGTACTCGATATTAGGTCGACCATCCGTGACTACCTCAACAGGCAATAATGGGTTGGAATACAAACATGAAGACTCAGTATTAATTGCAGACAACGCAAAAAATTTTGCGGAATCAATCATCAGACTGCTGTCAGACAATGAACTGTACTTAAAACTCCAAAGAAATTCTCAAAATATAGCGGCAGCCTGCTATACATGGCCTTCCCACATTAAAAAGCTCACTACCATATATCAACAACATGACACGTACTCAGCTTGACATTGTTATTCCATTATATAACCACCCAGAATTATTTAATAAAGTATTTGATTCTATCCTTGATTGCTCAGAAGAACTGCTTGATTGCTCAGCAGAAATCATATTTATAAATGACTCTCCCAAGTCCTTGCAACTACGGGAAGCGATAACCGCACGGCTAAAACCAGAGATAAGACTTCCGGTAAAACTTATTAATAATCCCAAGAATCTTGGCTTTGTTAAAAGTGTTAACAAAGCCTTTAAACTCGCAAAGGCCAACGGGCATGATATCCTGCTGTTAAACTCTGATACAGAATTACACCTCGGCTGCGTTCCTGAAATGCTGCAAGTCAGCCAGACAGACTCAATGATTGGTTTTGTCAACCCACGCAGCAATAATGCCACTATTGCCACATTCCCTCAATTAGATGGAATTAACAGGCTAAATAAAGACACCGCTTACGAGAAATATAAACAATTAATCAGCTACCTGCCCAGAGTTACATATACGCCGACAGCTGTTGGCTTTTGTCTTCTTATCAAAAATTTTATTATATCAGAATTTGGCTTCTTTGATGAAATTTTTGGACAGGGATTTAACGAAGAAAACGATCTAATTCTCCGGGCGAATCAATATGGTTATCGTTCAGTAATTGCCAATTATGCTTATTGTTATCATAAGGGGTCAGCCTCCTTTGGCCAAAAAGAACGCCTAATCATGGACAGCGCCAATCAAAAAATATTACTGCAAAATTATCCATATTATTTGAATTTATTAGAGAGCTATTTCAACACCTCAATATTTAAAGCGGAAAAGCTCCTGACAGGATTATGCGGTAATAACAAAAAGTATGACATCGTTTTTGATTTAACCTACGTAGGACAATACCATAACGGAACCTTTGAATTAGCCGCCAGACTAATAGCTAATTTAACCGAGATTAATAATAAATATAATATTTATCTTTCAGGAGAAGAACAAAACTTAATCTTTCACAATTTTGACAAATTACCAAACATCACATTAATTCCACCAAATCCGAATAGATACTTTGCGGCAGCAATAAGGCTTTCACAGCCTTTTACCGACTGCGACATCCAAAGATTATCTGATTTGGCACCAGTAAATATTTTCTTTATGTTAGACACGATAGCCATGGACTGCCTCCAGTTGCACGGCTACACAATCGACCGCCTGTGGCGCTATACAGCGTCATACGCTTCGGGACTGTTATTTAATTCACCCTACACCATGAATCAATTCATCAGCCGCTTCCCCTTAAAAGAGAATATTACCACAAAAGCCTCATACCACTCATTAAACACTGATGAATACTTTGAGCCAGATTTAGAAAAATTAAACATAGAGTTAATCGACAAAAAGCAGCCCTATGTTTTTTTTGTTGGCAACGATTTTAGGCATAAATACGTGAAAGAAACAATTAACGCATTAGCGAAAGATCATAAATCAACCACTTTTGTCGCCCAGACAGATGATACAGAAATTGGCTCCAGCAATATTCACATGCTACCGCCAGGCCAATTATCCGATGGACAAATCAACACCTTATTTGCAAATTCTTCATGCGTAATTTTCCCCTCCCACTATGAAGGATTTGGCTTCCCCATTATGAAAGCAGTTGCATATGACAAAATAATTTTTGTAAAAAATTCTCCTCTTAATATCAGTATAAAAAAAATATTGGGCAATTGCCCTAATATTATCATTTACAACACAACTGATGAACTAATAAAATTATTTAATAATTTTCAGAATGGAGATAACAGTAAACTCAAGTTTAGCAAAGGTAAAGGTTCCAGTGGGCCAAACAAAAGACCAGATTTAGGCTGGAATAAATCAACAAATGATTTAATTGAAGTGATTGATCAATGTATTAAAAAATTTTCATTCAATACTTTATTAGAAAGATTAGAATTCCATAATAATTATTTAACAGGGCAGCAAAATGCAGTTATACCAAAAAAAAATTATCTAAAGTTAATTAAGAAAAAGATTACTGCAAAAATTATACGCAACATTATTACCTTCAGATAACAGTCTTTTCAGCAGATCTCACAGTCTGCCCAAAGGTATTATAAATAATGGCTACAACAATTGTCAGCAGCCACAAGAGGAGCAGAATATGAGCATGGTTCGTGAAGGCGTCCAGTTTATCCACGAAATTTATGAGCGCCGCGGCCAGATATACGACCTGACGAGAAGAGATTTCATGAATCGCTATATCGGCTCCATGTTAGGTCTGTTATGGGCCTTTCTTGAACCGCTGGCCATGATGTTGATTATGTGGGGGGTGTTTTCTTTTGGCCTGAAGGTCAGACCAAGCGGCAATGTGCCCTTTATCGCTTACCTGTTCACCGGCATGAGCGCCTATAATTTCTTCTCAGAAAGTGCCGGGGCCAGTTCCAATGTCATCCGAACCTATGACTTTCTGGTGAAAAAGGTAAAATTCCGCATCGCTATTCTGCCCATTGTCAAAATTCTCTCTGCCCTCATCATCCACATAATTTTTTTATTTATCGTCATGGCCGTTATCTGGATCAGCGGCATTAAACCTGATATTTACTGGCTGCAGTCTTTATATTACCTAATTGCCATGTTAGCCATGCTGTTAGGCTTAGGCTGGCTGCTCTCCGCCATAGGCGTTTTTATCCGTGACATCGCCAATGTCATTGGCATATTACTCACCTTCGGCTTCTGGCTCACCCCGATATTCTGGAATAAAGACATGCTGCCCGCCGCCTACCAGAAATACCTGTGTCTGAATCCCATGTTCTATATCGTCCAGGGCTACCGGGACAGCTTTCTCTATCACATACCGTTTTGGCAGCATCCAATAAACACCGCCTATTATTGGGCATTTACCACAATTCTGCTCCTGGCCGGTATCGTGACTTTTAAAAAACTCCGGCCCCATTTTGCCGATGTTTTATAATTCGCCATGAATTTTTTTAAAACCATAACCAACCTGCCCCAAACCCTGAAGAATGAACATGACGGAATCAAGGCCTTTTGGAAAAACGCCCAGAAAATATACCGGGCAGAAGGATTGGCCGGGCTGATACGGGCCGTTTTAAGAACCTTTAGAACCATCAAAAGAAATATTAATCCTGACCGTGACACCTGTAATGATAATGGCATTATCGACAAGTTAGCCAATTCCCAAATAACTTTTCCGCCCAAAACGGCTGGCCGTCAACAGTATTTCCAGCAGCTATTTCGCCAGACCCTGGGAGAACAGGACGAAAGTGTCCCCATATCCAACTCTTGCCTGGAGTTAGAGCCTGACGACCCCAAAATAATCGCCTTCTACCTCCCCCAGTTCCACCCATTCCCGGAGAATGATTCGTGGTGGGGCAAGGGCTTCACCGAGTGGACCAACGTCTCCAAAGCGGTACCGCAATTTATTGGCCACTACCAGCCCCGTCTGCCGGGGGAACTTGGCTTTTATGACCTGCGCCTTAAAGAGGTTCAAGAGCGTCAAATACAGTTAGCCAGACAATATGGCATTTACGGCTTTTGTTTCCACCATTACTGGTTTGGCGGCCGACGGCTTATGGAAAAGCCCGCCGACCGCGCCATCAATGGCGAGATGCGCTTCCCCTTCTGCCTGTGCTGGGCTAATGAAAATTGGACAAGGCGCTGGGATGGGGAGGAGCATGAGGTACTCATCTCTCAGGAACACTCTCCGGAGGATGACCTTGCCTTTATTGAGGATATAATACCCGCCCTGAGCAACAAATATTATATTCGGGTGGACGGTAAACCACTTCTCATTGTCTACCGGGTTAATCTGCTCCCGGATGCCGCCGCGACGGCGCGGCGCTGGCGGCAATATTGCCGTAAAAGTTCGCTTGGAGAAATTTACCTGATGGCCGCCCAGGCGCATGGCATTACGGATCCGAGACAATACGGTTTTGATGCTGCGGTTGAATTTCCACCCCATAAATCCTACACCCCAGGCCTGAATAACGTCGAGGATATAGTCAATCCCCATTTTAAAGGAAGAATATTCGATTACAGTTATCTTGCCGAGGAATCAGTAGCTATACGCGAAGAGGACTACTCATTATATCGCACCGTTATACCATCATGGGACAATGAAGCACGGCGGCCCGGCAGGGGGCATATTTACCACCGGGCCAGACCTGCCTTATACCAGAAATGGCTGACAAATACCTGCCGTCATACCAAAGAATTACCGGCAAACAAGGAGAATTACCTATTTGTAAACGCCTGGAACGAATGGGCCGAAGGGGCCTATATAGAACCAGACCGCAGATTTGGTTACGCCTACCTGCAGGCCACCGCCAACGCCATATTGACCTCCCGAACCCTGGCTGAGAAAGAACCGCTTATTTCAGTAGTCATCCCAGCCTATAATCATGCACAATATATCTATGAGGCCCTGTTATCCGTTGTCAGCCAGACCTATAAAAATTTTGAAACAATCATCATAAACGATGGCTCCAGCGATAATACAGCAGGTGAAATAAGGCGTTTTATTAAAGACCATCCCCGCTTCACTATCAATTTTATCAATCAACAAAACATGGGTACTCAGCGCACAATCAGCAACGCCCTGTGCAAAGCAAAAGGCACATTCATTGCCCTTCTAAATTCAGATGACATCTATGAGCCAGAACGTCTTGCAGAAATGATCGCGGCCATGCGTAAAAATAACAGCTGTTTCGCCTTCAGTAATATAACTTTTATGCAAGAAGAGCAGGAGTTAAAGGAAGCAGATTCTGCCACAAACGATTACATCAAAAAGATACAAGCAAAGTTGGAAGGGCTAAAGAATCAAGGCAATATAATTTACGCCCTGCTTGATTTTAATGTGGCGGTCAGTAGTGGTAATTTTATATTCGCTCGCTGGATTTATGACCAACTCCAGGGCTTTTCCACTCTTAAACTTGTGCATGACTGGGATTTTATTCTGGAAGCGACATTTTTAACCAAACCGATTTACGTCGACGCAAAGCTCTATAAATACAGAATCCACCCAGAAAACACCTATAAAAAATTAAAGGCTCAGGCAATCGTAGAAACAGAGGCGGTTCTATCCAAATTCCTGGCAAAATATAAAACCAATTTGACCCTTTTTGAGACGCAATTTGACCAGACGGAGTTTAACCGGTTTATTAATAACAGGGGCTACAATAAATACCTGAAAAAGTAGGCGGCAACTGTACGTCTTAACTATGTTTTGAATATCGAAGTCTACTTCTTCTTTTCCTTCATTATTCAAAATTCCTTGTTCGACATCGGCGTCTACCGCTTACCTCGATATTCAATTTAATTCGTCAAATCAACACAATACAAACCAGATCAACTTATCACTTTCTTGTATTGCACCTGTTTGGGAACGACAATCTAAAAATAACCACCTGTAGCCGCCAACTAAATTTTAACCATCGATGATCTGATAAAAGATAACGGCTTGCAACAAGCTTAATTTAATCGAAATTTAACCAAAATTTAACTCACCCCTAATTACACCACTTTATACTGCCCCCAGAGCAACAACCTCTTTAGTTACATCTACAGCGCAGCAGAATACCCCGTTAACTATATATTATATATAACTTTTGCGCTCTACCGACAATAACCAACAGGCTGAACAATAATATGATAAATTTAACTATTTAGGTATGGCCCCAAAACTACCCAGAGCTATGAATCGTAACGGCTTAGATGTGCCCGAGATGTGCGATAATGCCCTCCAGCTATAACATCAGTATGCTGATGGGCATTATCAGCCGCAGGTAAGCGAGTCTGTGAAACTCCGGATTAGGTGTAGCTAAACAGTTACTAATAAAAACCAGGAGCAGTGATAGCATAGTGAAATATTCATGGGGCATATACCTCCTTATTATTCTGTCATCATCAGCTTGCACTACATTCCGACAGATAAATTTTGACACAATACGTCTGAGCAGTTACAGCCAGCCTCTTTACTCAGCGGAAAGCACGGGTAATAACTCGGCCAGGTTGCTGGTAAATCGTCCGGGGTATCAACTAATGATAAAGCAGAAACGCTTTTATGTGTTTGAAGATACCGCAGCTCGAGCAGCCTTTATGGCCTCCGGCAAACTCCCCGCCCAATCAGATTTTTATGATTGCGCGGTCGGCCCTTTAGGAACAATGAAATTGCTCAACAAAGCAACAGCCAAGAAGAAAACGGCGGCAGCCAAATTGCTGGCAACCTTTAAATCCATGCCGTTACTTCTCTTCCAAAAAAGTAATGATTTTTTTGTCTGGCGCTATAATAAGATTCTTTATGTAATTGGCAAATATACGAGTAATCTGCAATTCGAACAATATTATAGCCTGCCATATAACGAGAGCCGCTTCGATATGGGGCCAAATGGTGAGATGGTAATGTTTGAAATAGACAACAAGAACAGCAGATTAGAAGAACGGCTGATTGCACAGTTCAAGGAATTAGCCTGGCCGTTGGAATCCAACAGCAAAAACTATTTTGTCTGGAAATACCGGAACCGCATCTATCTTATTGGTGACATTAAAACAGACCGCCTTTTTGCCAAAAATCGTTTTATCATCTACTCGAAAGAAGATCTGGACATGCCACATTATTCAATCAGACCGGGAATGCCCGGCTCCCGTATTTACCTGAACGCGGGACATCGTGGAGAAATGCTGGTGGTCGAAGAAAACCCTCAACGGCCAAAAATGACTAGTCGGCTGCTTAAAAAATACTTAGGTGACAAACAGGCCAGAAGACTGCTTTTTAGTAACCATTCAACCGCCCCCCATCTCGGAGTCTATGCTTACCAGAACTGTTACGCTTTTTAATTAAAAAATTAGATTCAACAGATAACAAGACGGGGAAATTAATTAAATATTAATTAATTTATAACAAAAGCTTAAAGTTCTCTCCCTATATATATTTAAATACTTTTTTTTTGAAATACATAGAGAGAGAATTAAACACATGAGACGAGGAAATATACTTGTAGTCGAAGACGATGAGGATATTCAACAACTTGTCCTCTTTAATCTGAGCAAAGCGGGTTATCTGGTTAAATGCGTTGATTCGGGGGAAGAGGCTTTACAGCAAATTGGAGCGGAAAAGCCGGATATCATACTGCTTGACATCATGCTTCCCGGCATGAGCGGCTTAGAGGTCTGCCGGGCGATCAGACGCATAAATTCGATAAAGGAAATTCCAGTTATAATGCTTACTTCCAAAGGCGAGGATGAGGATATTGTGGCCGGACTTGATATAGGGGCCGATGACTATATAACAAAACCATTCAGCCCAAGAATTATTGTGGCAAGAATTAACACCGTGTTAAGGAGAAAAAACCAGACACAATATCAAAATCCGCCGTCAGAAGAATCGCGAATTGTTGTAGACTCCCTGGTCATTGATCCTGAAAAATATTCTGTCCAAATTAACGGGATACCCGTTGAATTGACCCTTACCGAATTCAATATTTTAACACTCATAGCCAAAAGACCGGGCTGGGTCTTCACACGCCAGCAGATTATCAACGCCACCAGAGGACATGAGTCTTTCGCTGTAAGCATGCGGGCAATCGATGTTCATATCTTCGGCCTGCGAAAAAAAATCAGGGAATTTGGCGCCAGAATCGAAGCAGTTCGTGGAATTGGTTATCGATTTAAGGATTAACCTGCCGCCTAACATCCCATCTTGTAACAGTTCACCATTGCCTCATCTGCACATACCAATGGAAAGAACTTCTGTAGTTTAACCTCTTAAACGGCAATCGGAGCCACAACCCCGTCAACACCAAAAGCGATAAGCATCGCCTTTCTGTCTGCATCCTGCTTTCTGAGAGGCGCGATACAAACAATGCCGAAGCCGTGTACTGAGGCGGATAATGTTCTAATAAGATTACCAAATTCAGCATCATGATTGATATCAATCAATAAACTGCGATCAATTTTCACATAATCCGGCCGCAGGATAGGAAGCATAGTTAGACCTTCAGAATAAAGGCCAAAATGGTCAAAGCCAAATTTGCACCCCAATTCCCTTATTTTCTGGCGGATTTTCGCAAAATCAGCGGCATCATGCAGGCGGCACAAAGCCTCTGTGGTCTCAATAAACAGCATCTCCCTTTGCGCTTCAGTCAACGAGCGGAGCTTATCAAGCAACCATTGCTGATATTCCCCATCCATGAGTGAGACGGCACTAATATTCACCGCATAACGAAGCCCTTTCACCTCAGCGCGGAGGAGAGAAGGCATCTTCTCCATCACCCTCCGGTCCAGAGTCTGCAGCAGACCGAGCCTCTCGGCAACCGGCAGGAGCAACCCGGCCCGCAGACCCCCGTTTCCCCCGTCATCAAGGGTGAGATGCAATTCATAGTGATTCATGTTATTCTCCGGCAGACAGGTCACCTGAACCGGGGAAAGTTCAAAATTACCGGAAGTAATTTTTCTTTTTATCAGACTTTCGATTCCCTCTCCCTTATCAAGAGCATTATTTTCCAACTCCTTTATCGTCTGTACCCGCCATTGCCATGGCACTCCAACTGTTGCCACAACCCTTTCCGCCTTCAAATGAAGTTCGGAAACGGACTGCATAGTATCACAAAAAAAGGCCCCCGCTCTAACCCTCAGAATTTCATCAGCGGGACAGGGCAGATCCTTACGTAGTTCAGCCATCATTAACCGAAGATACTTTTCTAACTCATCAATATCAATCGTCTTTACTACGGCAAACAAAGCGGCCCCGGCAACCCGGCAGACCAGCCCCCGCGGATCGAGGATATGACAGGAATGGCTGAAACGGTAAGCAAGCAGCCTCATTATTTTGTCACCCAACATCCTGTCCGCTCTACGGTTAATTTCACCAAGCCCGCTGATCTGTAGCAGAATAGCTGTCCTATTGCCATTAGCTGGATAATGTTTGGCGTATTCGGAGTCGTTGTGGCGAAAATATTCAAAAATATCGAGACGAGTAACCGGATCACGACTGGCCTGATGCCGCAGATTTTCAATAATGAGAGCTTGATCCGCTAAAATTTGGCTGATGGTGTCAGACATAAGGTTCAAAGCCGCCACCGTGGTAGCGAATTCTTTGAACCATGGCTTTTTACGATTAACCACAAAATTTCTGCTGCTGATCTGCACGGCCTGCCTTTCCATCTGTTTAAGAGGACGCACTAACAAGAACAGAACCCCGGCCAGCAGAATATAGGCAGCCAGCCAGACAATACCGAAAAGCAGCAGAATGTTTTTGCCGATCTGCCAGAGCTGTTCATAAGCCGCACCTGAATAACTGCGGATATTTATCTGGCCGATCTTCTGCCAACCTTTAAAAATTTCAGCCCGGCCCGGCAAAACAGCCATCGGCAGTATCCTGACAAACCAGGCCGGTACTCCAGCCGTACTTCTCCTTCCGCGCTCAATATCGACGTACTTTTTGTTATGACGCAAAACCACCATACTGCTGTACTGCCCACGATCCACGAGAGCCCGTAGCATTGTTTCAATCATAACCCGATCTTCCTTTATCAACGGTTTCTTCAAAACAACCGACAACGCCGTAGCGGTATCCTGGGCGTGCTCCCCCAGTTGCCTTGTCAGATATCCTCGAGATATTTTTAAAGAAATCGATACAGCACCGGCAAAAAGTATCACCAGCAACAATGAAAGAGAAAAAAAACTGGCGAATGTAACTCTCATAATTTCATCTCACCTTGTCTATTTTTTGACGGTAAATTCATCCATATTTCTCGTCATTAATTCAGATTCTTCTCCTGAGCGGCAATACGCCTCAGTAAATCATCCCAGCGCGGTATGCTTCTCCTCGTGCCGCTGGCAGCGGAATTATCTCTTTTTTCCCTGGAATTAATCAGATCGTAAGCCTGAAAACTAAAAACCGGTACCAGATCCTTGCGTTTTGAGGCCGGCAAAATAAAATTCGTGAGATTATCGAGTACCAACGGTTCACACTGTGGGCAGGAGTAATAGGAAAGAACCATGTGCGAGACGATGGAATGATCGGGCATAAAGGATTTAACATAGGTGATTCGCATTTTCTGCTCAGGAACTTTCAATTCACGAAGAGAGAAATATTTGGCAATAACAAAGTCTTCACAGTCTCCACCGTTAACAATAAGCAGCTCAAAGGGAGTTGCCCAATAATCATTAATGTGCCACTGCTGCATATCCGACACATTGGGCAAACGATTAAAAAATTTATTGACCCGTTCCAGTTTTTCTTTAACAGGTAGCCGCCGGGAATCCTGCAATAAAAGTACCCAGGCCTGAACACGACCGGCCGCCGCCTTACCATATTCCTTAGAAACAGCCAGCATATTAGAGCGGTTAGGAATTAACGCCGGTTTACCATGCGCCTCGGAGCCCAAAAGCGCCAATACAATAGCTGTGACTAACAGAAAACGCTCCATATAACATAGTTGTTAATGGAGGGAAAAACGTAGTTTATCAATACGCTCATCATAGGCCTGCAACAACTTTTCGACCTCTACCTGACGATACTGAATAAGTCGTTCATCATCAAACATTGCTCCCACAATTCCCTTGTTTTTATACAACTCGGCAAGTTCATTGGCTATATCTCGTAATTTGAGATTACTGTCGGCACAGATGGAAAGACGTGAGCTGGTAGAAGATAATTTTGCCAAGGCCCTTGTTTTACCCCCTTCAAGGTTGTTTATGTCCTTCTTCTTACTTTCTATAATCTTTTTAAGGGCGGCAATATCCTGTTGTCTCTTTTGGATCGTCACTCCGCATTCCTTATATTGGGCGGCAAGGAGGTTGATTCTCTCCCGCATCATCCGCCTCATATTTTTAGACCCATGATCCTGCTTTCTTATTGCCGCCATTAATTTATCTTTTTCCACTTCAAGAAGCCGCATCTTATTCACCACATCGCTCAGTCTAACCTCTGCCGCCTGTCTGCTGCGCGCCATCCCGACGGCAATGGCCTTTTGCTGCTGATATTTCCGGTGCCAGGCGGTATTCACCGCCTTCAGCCTATTCAGCCGCTGTGCTGACTCAACCGTTTTTTCCCTTTCTTTTGTTAGATGCAGGCTTAGATATCCCGCCGTTCCGAATCCTGCCAGAGCAAGTAACACTACCAAAACACTTAATTTTTTATTCATAGCAAATCTTCCTTTTACGGCTAAAAGCGGGCATTCAGATCTAACTGTACGGTATCAACTGAGTACGGCACTCCGGTTATCACATCACTGCTAAGCCAGCGGATAGTAGTCCATATATTGTCGTAAAGACCAATATCAGTACCGAGTATCCAGCCTTTGGCATTAGTACCGCCCAAATGAAAATCCGAGTCGGTGAAAGCGTCCAGCACCGCGTCTTTCTCGAGATACTTATAGGCGACAGAGACTTTCCAGTCTCCGAGTTGAGTGATCTTTGGATAGCCAACCGCCAACGCCACCATATAGCCGTCCGTTTCCTTGTCAAAGGATAGACCAGTACGGCTCAGAATCTCATCATGATCAAAACCAAGATTGGTCACATAATCACATAGAAGAGAGATATTCACCGGATCAAAGAGGCCCACACTGAAAGACATGGTTAAATTCAACAACTTAAAGTCAGAGGCCAGACCATAGGCCACCGGAGTACCGGTAGTGCCGACAAAGGAGTTTATATCGTAATAATCGTTGCCCCACTGCCGGAAGGCGGGCAGCGTATAATCGTAATATCCCGGCCTGCCGGCGGTATTCGGCACTCCGGCAATATTGTGGTAATCATAATAAGCAATCCCGAATTTACCGAGAAGTTCAGGGCGAGGCTCGTATTCAATCCCAACTTGACCACCGACCATGTATTTGTCGCCATAGGAAAGCTTTACCTCCTGAATAGGGAAATAACCTAGGTTGGCAAACCCCCGCCAGACGCCCAAAAGCGGTTTTTTGATCTGCACCGCAATTCCCTCAAAATTGATATCTTTATCCCAAACCAGATCAGTCGAGAAAAAGGGGTTCGGCATCCTGCCGCCCACTAAGGTTACCTCGGGAAGTAGCACCCAGCGGATATAGGCCTGATCCAGCACAAAGCCATGTTTATTAAAATAATCGCCCATAGTGCTGTTGGTGGAAACCGGCTCTTTATCGTTGCCGGTGGCAAGACGCACCCCGACCTCCACCTGATCGTTAACCTCCGCCTTCATGGCAATCCTGACCCGGATACGTTCCCGCATCCGGTTATGGGTTGTATTGAGCAAGGTTCCCGGATTATTAGGATCCTGCAGATAGGCGTTTGCCTTGTCGAACAAGTCCTCCTGATGCCGCAGACGAATATCACCGCCCCAGCGGATCCGCTGAACCCAGGACGGTATAGGCCCGGTCCTTTCTCCCAGTTTAATCTCCCGCACCACTTCATCCTTTATCTCATACTTGACCTGATCCTTGACCTGATCTTTAATATCAGCCGCCACAGTATCGCTAAGCTGTTTCATATACATCTGGCCGCGTGGTATAATGGTGATGACCTGCTGCGGCTTTTTCCGTTGCTCAGTTTGCCGCAGTTTTTTAGAGAACCGGGCCGCCTCCGCTTTGGTAACGATCTTCTTTTCCTTGAGCAGCTGAATAAGCGCCTCAAGCCCGCTGACCGAGGTCTCCTCCACCGCCTTCACCGGGCTGGATGACAGCAACATACCAGCACACATCCCCACAATAATGCTTTTTTTCAATAAGTTACGTAGCATAAAAGCTCCTGACATTGTATAAAAATTAGTAACTGTTTAGGGCAATTTACAGTCACACCTAAGTAGCTACAAAAATTAAAAATCTCGTCAAAACCATGGAATCAGCGAACCAAGGGCCTTAGATTCCGACCCATGCTCCACAAATAATCCACGGTACATATACAAGGCGGATATTTCTCCAGGGCCGACACATTATCGACCCCACCCATCAGCCCTTGGGCCGAATCCTGAACTTCAATACCCGCGACATACCGTAGGGTGGAGGGTCGCCAAACCTGGCGGCCTTTACTGCCTGGCGAACCGCCTTGTCCAGTTCTCTGTTTCCTGAAGGAATTGTTATGGAAAAATCGGCAATCCGACCAGCTTCATCAAGTTTGATCCTGATCTCTGTCTTCAGATCCCTGCCCTTGAATCCATCTTTACCGCGCAGGATGCGGTTAACCAGCTGTTGCAGTTCATCGGCAATCCGCCTGGTATACCAGCCATAACTGCTGCCTCCGCCGCCCCCAATCAATGACCGGCCGCCCTTTCTCGCCTTGAGCCCGAAGGCATCGCCGCTACCGCTGCCCTTAGCGTCAAGCGCAAGATCTTTACCGGGGGGCGGCTTGTTGTCGGCCTTGGTTTTCTGCTGCGGCTTGGGAGCCGCCTTTCTCTGTTCAATAACTTTTTCTTTTTTCAGCTTGGGTTGCGGCGGCTTTTCCTTAATTTTTGGCGGTTTAGGAGGCTTGACTAAGGTGATTCTTTGGATCGGCCGCGGCCGCTTATGGCCGGCATCATTAAGCAGCTGCTTTATAAAGACAACGCCGCTGGCCGCCACCACCAGAAAAATAATAATCATCAGGCCGATTACTATCCCTTTGGGGAACCGTTTATGATGTTTAGATCTTTTCGCCATGAACACGCGCCATTATTATCAACATACCGGAGGATGGTTGGTTTATTGAACGTAACTGTTCAGATGTGCCCAAGATGTGATCGATAATTCTGCTCAGCTATACATCAGTATGCTGGGCGGCATTATCGACCGCATATTGGGTGCAGCTGAGCAGATAACAAGACACCTTCATCTTACCAGCCGCTGCGTCACCAGCCCGAGTTGGGTGATGTCCAGACGCTGGAGCAGATCGAGTACCGAAATAATCTTCTGATAGTGAACTTTAGCGTCTCCTTTAATAACTACCGGCAGAGATGGATCAGCCGCCTTGTACTGCCGCAGCATGGTTTCCAGTTCCTTCATGCTCACCGGATAGGCATCGAGATAAATCTGGCCGTTATTCATAACGGATATCGCCTTGGTTTTAGGCTTTTGGAGGCTGGGCGCATTACTGGCCTTGGGCAGATTGACCTTTATCCCCTGAACAGCGGCGGTAACCGCGATTATGAAGACCACGAGCAGAGTCCAGGCCAGATCAAGCAATGGTGTCACATTGATTTCATCAGAAATTTTTGCATCAAAGATATTACGGTATTTCATTTGTCAGCTCCATATTGTCTCTCCACATGAACAACAAAATCTTCAATAAAGACGGCGAGATCGGTGCCAATCTCCTTGACGTTGCCCAACAGATAGTTGTAGCCGAAGGAGGCCGGGATGGCGACCAGCAGGCCAACGACCGTAGTCGACAGCGCGGAGGCCACTCCCGGCGCAATGGCCATAATATTGGCTTCACCAGCCGCCGCCATGGCGGCAAAGGTATTCATAACTCCCCAAACCGTGCCAAGCAGTCCGAGAAACGGGCCGCCGGAGATGGCGACAACCAGAATGGCCAGCCAGGCGTTTAACTTCTTATTTTCATACAAGAAACCGTTTTCCAGTCTGGTTCTGAAAGCGGCCATATCCCTCTGAGAAAGCAGAACCGGCTCCGAGCCGCTGCGTTCCTCCCGGGTACTGGGAAAGGGCATCATCTGGCCCAACTCACGGCAGCCCATGCGATATACCCGGTAGAGAGTGGAGTTCTGGTATTCTTCATCGTCATCTATACAACTGTGCATCTCACAGTCGCTGTTAAATTCCTCCAAAAAGGCCTTGTTGTCCCGCTTATTCATCCAGAGGAAAAAACTCTTTCCCATCAAAACAATCCAGCTCGCGACTGAGAATATCCCCAGAACACCGATAATAAGCCAACCATCAATACTGATATTTTTAACTATAGTGGCAAGATAACTAACCGATGTGGAAACAGCAGCCTCATTGCCGCCTTCAGGCCCCACCCGTACTAATGTATCCTTTGGCCCCTGATCGGCATATACCGCCTTGACCCAGGCGGCTGGCCGCGCCGTGCTGGACAGGCGGATTTCATCAAGATCACCGACAAACCCAGGCTCTCCGTTCGGCCCGGCCCCGATCCGTACCATGGCCTGCGCTCCCGGCAAACCGCCGCTAAAGGCCGAGGTCGCAAGCACCGTGCCGTCAAGATAGGCCGCAGCCTTTGCCGGGCCGGCAGTAACAGCCAGGTAGTGCCACTCATTGACCGAAATCGGCTTGGCAGGAACAGCCTCCAATTTTTCACCGTCGAGGTTGACCATTATGCCGCCCTTTTGAAAATAAATGGTCACCGATGTCTGTTTACCGCTTATGGAGACTAATCTGGATTTCACGTTAAAATCAGCGGCACGAAACCAAGCGGCAAAGGTCAACCCCTGGCTGAAATCCAATGAAGCCGATGGGTTGATGGTTATCCATTGACTGCCGAACAACGAAGCCCCGGCTCCGACAACCGCCGGGATTCCCGACGAGACATTAGAGTCCTTGACGATATTGCCATACCTTGAGACATCCATGGGTGCCCCCTGATATTCATCTAACGGCAGGGCAAGAACCGTGGCACGGTCAAAGACATCGCCCGATGGGGCGGCAGCCTGGGCCTTGCTGTTACCATAATAGAGATACATACTGTTCAGGCCGCTGTCGGCCTTTAGAACGGGAATATTGACCCACAAGTAGGCCATCTGATCAATGGTGGAGTAGTAAGCGGTTCGATAGTTAAGCAATGTCTTATCAGAGGCACCGACGAATCTTAGATCACCGCCGTCCTCCTTGGCTCTGGGAAAATCGAAGTTACCGTTATGCAGCCTGATCAGCAAAGTAATATCTTTCAGGTTCTGCTTTAGAGCGGCACCGTTCGCGGTGGTATCAAAGGTGATTTTCTTGCGGTATTTCCAGTTTTCATTCCACCAGGCCGAAGCATTAGCCGCCTGCAGCGCGAAGACCAATAACATAGTCAAGACAACGATGGTTTTGCGCTTTGTATAGTGATTTTTTTTCATCCTTCTTTCCTCTCCATTCCAACTGCTTTTTTTACAAAATTAACTATTCAGGTACAGCCAATCTCGGAGTCTACGCTTACCTTGTCCGTTTCGTCTATTTCGAGCCAAAGCCGGTGAATTCCACACTCACCCATTTAAGCTGGAAGGCCTTTGCCAATTTGGCGGATTCAGCGGCAAACTGATTTTTGGCGCGGGACAGGGCGGCGGTACTCTCGGACATACTTCTCCCCATGCCGCTAAGATCGCCGGCCCCGCTTAAGGCCCCGATACCGCCCACCGCGCCGCCGCCTGCCGGTACCCCGACACCGCCCTGGGAAAAACTGATGTTCTGGGCGTTAACCACCTTGGTGGCGGCCAGGATAACATTAGTACCGGCAATGCCCGCCTCACCGGCATCAATCTCGCCGGCCGGTGCAAAGAGGTAGACACTGCCCGCCTCCGGTTCACTCATGGGGCCGGCCGAACCGTCCGGATCAAAGGTCAGAGTTCGGATACCGCTGCCCACCGAGGGCGGCGAAAAAACCGGAATAAGATTGCCGTCCGCATCCCTGGTAAACGTCTCGCCCTCGGCGCTGATAGCGGTGGTGGAGCCGCGGCCAGCATTGATATTACCATAGTCGCACCAGGCGGTAATATCACCGCCCATAAAGCTCATGAGCCGCGATTCGTTAACATTTAGGTCGCCATGGCCGGTGAAGAGATTAACAGCGCCGCCGCGCACCGTGGTGATCCCGGTGCTTTGCTGACCGCCGCCAGTAGAAAAGGTTGTCCGGCCGACATTGATATCACCTCTGACTGCCATGAAAATATCGTCGGCTCCGCCGCTGGTACGAATCTTGGAGTTAATCATGTCCAGATTGCCGCCCGGGCCATCAGCACTGCCAAGAGCGGGCAGAATAACATCCCGCCTGGTGTCCGCCAGCACCTTGGCCGCGGCATCATCACTACCCTCGGCCAACAGACTGGAGTATTCCTGCCCCGCCTGCCGGAGCCGGTCAAAAAAGTCCCGCAACTCAATCTCGCTCAATCGTCTCGCATAACCGGCCATTATACCCAGGGCGCTGCCATCGGCATCAAGAGAGAGATTATTGCTGTTGCCTACTGAAGTGATACCAGCCGAGGTTCCTAAATTTAAACTGTTATCCGCCTTGACGAGCAGAAACCCCGGCCCGCCCTGCTGAATCGCCATACCAAAGTTGTGATCAACGCTTCTCTCTAAGGATATATCGCCCTTGGCCGTAATCTCCGACACATCGCCGGCCGCCACATTCTGACCCTGATAGTTAAAGGCGTAGATACTGCCACCCGCCATAATCCTGGCCTGTTTAGCAAGAGACAGATTCAAAGCGCTGATATCACCGCCAGCCATAATGGTCACCGGCTCTTTATCGCCACCATGAAGGGGAACAGCGGTTGTCACGCCGTTGGCAGACGACTTGCTGACCCCGCTTTGATAACTCATGCGGGTTAAAATTTTGTCGGACATAACCCCCTCTTTCCCATGGTCGCCGTATACTGCGGCCGAATCCATATCGGCCATGTTAATGGTAAGCAGGTTATTGGGAATCACGGTAGCTTCTCTTGTGAGCGTTAAACTGCTCTGAGGACTATAAATTTGTCCCGATATATTACCGCCGGCTATCATCGACAGCTGACCGGTGGGAGACGGGGCCATGTTATAAGAAACAGCACCAAAGCCGGAAAGCCGTATATCACGCCCGGCCTTGAGATCAAGCACTGGCGGCAGAACATGGATAAACGGATAATGCGTGTTTTCACTCACCTCTAATAAACGGGGGTAATAAGTGTCATAATCACCCGAAAGAGCCAGGTTACCGAATACCGAGGTAAGATGGGCCGCTGTATCGGCAGACAGCCGCTGACCGGTTTCCGGGTCGATCTGAGTATGGCTGTAGGTCAGGTTCCATAATTTGGCTT
>JAJSAA010000058.1 GCA_024274995.1 Deltaproteobacteria bacterium | reverse complement strand
GGTATGGGCTTAGCCATTGTGCATGGCATCGTCACCAAATTAAACGGGGCGATTCAGATCAAAAACTCACCAGGCCTGGGAGCCACCTTCACCATCTATCTTCCAACCTGCCAGGCGGAAGCAGAACCAATCACCCCGAAACTGCCCGCCATGGGCGGACATCAGCGAATCCTGTTAGTTGATGACGAGGCCCCATTAGCCGAAATAACCGCCAGGGCCTTAAACAAAACAGGTTACAACGTGACGTACAAGACCGACAGTCTCGAGGCCCTGGAAACGTTCAAGGCCCATCCCGGAGATTTTGATATAATTCTCACCGATCAAACCATGCCCAACATGACTGGGATTGATCTCGCCGTCGAACTGCTTAAAATCAAAGCACATATCCCAATCATTATGTTCACCGGCATTATAGATCAAGACACCATGCAATACGCCAAAGAAATCGGGATTCGCAAGATAATACTAAAACCGATGGAACTCAACAAACTAAGTGCCGCCATCCAGCAATTATGCGGCGAAGGCTGAAATATGGCAGACTTAAGCGACAAGATCCTGATAGTTGACGATGACCTTGACCATCTGGCCCTGGTGGGCAGATACGCGGCCTCTGCCGGTCATAACTTTCAACTCGTGGCATCCGGCACCGAGGCCATCAATCACCTCAAGCGCTTTGACTTCACCGTGGTCATTACCGACATGATTATGGCGGGGACGGATGGCATGCAGTTGATCCGCCATATCCGAAATCATTCCCCCTTGACCAGCATCATAGCCATGACTGGTTACAGTAATGACTATTCCTACACCGATGTCATCAAGGCCGGGGCCAGTGACTTCATCGTCAAGCCCTTCCCCAAGGACGAATTAACTGCCAAATTAAGACGAATTTTTCGGGAACAAGCCCTTTTAAACAACTTGCGGCGGGAATTACAGTATCACAAAGATGTCAGCGCTGAGTTGTTAACAGCCAAAAATACCGTACAGCAAGCCAATGAGGCTAAAAACTGCTTTATTAATACCATCAGTCATGAATTTTTGACCCCGATGAACGGTATTCTCGGTTTTTTGGAACTGCTGACGGAGACCACCCTTTCCAGAAAACAGCGGGAGTTTCTCGGTCTGATCCAGCTCTCCGCCGACCGTCTCATGGGGCTGATAAACCAGCTCCTTGACTTCTCGCACAGCGAGGATCGACGGCAGCGCAAGGATATCAACTTCCAACCGCGCGCCATCCTTGATCAAGCCATTAAGGCCATCGCCCCGAGGGCCAAAGAAAAAGGACTTAAATTATCCTGCAATTTAGAGCGTGGCATCCCAGGTGCCCTGCAGGGTGATTTGAATATCATCCAGCAAATACTTAACTCCCTGCTAGAGAATGCGGTAAAATTTACCGAGCGCGGCGAGATAAGCATCCAAGCCGCAGTTGAACGGGAAAAAACCCCGGACGGCATAATCCTACGCTTCAGTGTCCACGACAGTGGCTGCGGAATACCAGCCGCCAAGCAGAAAGAAATTTTCTCACCTTTTACCCAGGCCGAGGAGTACCTCACCCGACGGCATGAGGGAGCTGGCCTCGGACTCGCCATCTGCTCCCGCTTAGTCCCCATGATAGACGGCAGGATATGGGTGGAAAACAACCCCAACCAAGGGTCAACCTTCCATTTTACCGCCCGTCTGCGAATGTTAAGCCCCTCCCCCCCCCATTAAAACCAATTACCGGCCTGATTCCAGTTGTAACGGCCGGCAGGTACGTGCTCACCAGCCCCCGATACTGTATATCGGAGGGCTTCCGTCGGAGGCTTCGTTTCCCAGACAGGGCCCCTTGCTAAATCCCCAAATTTCAAGCTCCATCTTGTCTTTCCCCAGGTTTTCAGGCATAATAGTACCATGCTGAACTTTTTACACTTATTACGCTGGCAGGATATAGCGGACATCCTGATTGTCTCCTTTATCATCTACCGGACAATTCTACTCATTCGCGGCACCAGAGCGGTGCAGATGTTAGCCGGTATCGGAGTGCTGATCATTGTCTATTTTGGGGCGAGAGAATTAGAATTCATGACCCTCTACTGGCTGCTTGGAACCCTGCTCAGCTCAATTTTCCTGATTGTCATTATCGTCTTCCAGCGCGATATCCGCCGCGCTCTGACCCAGATGGGCCAGGCCACGCCGTCATTTACCCGCCATCAGGAAGATACGGATTTAGACCTCCGGCAATTAGTCACCGCCGCCCTCTATATGTCCCGCAAAAAGATAGGGGCCATCATGGTCATCGAAAAAGAAACCGGGCTCAAGGACTACCTGGAATCGAGCCACCCCATTGACGCCATCCTGACCCATGAGCTATTAATAAGCATCTTCAGAAATGTCTCGCCTCTCCATGATGGTGGAGTTATTATCAGACACGGACGTATTCATTCAGCCCGCTGCGTACTGCCGCTGACCAAAAATCCCTATATCTCCAAGAGTCTCGGCACGAGACATCGGGCGGCCCTCGGTATATCCGAAGAAACCGACGCGGTGGTTATTGTAGTTTCTGAAGAAACAGGCAAGATTTCTCTGGTACAGCATGGCGCCATCACCTCTAACCTCGACAAACATACCCTGAGCGCCCGTCTCGAAGCCATATTCAAGCCCAAAGAACCTCCAACCACGGTATGGAAAAATTGGTTGATAAACAAATAAAAAGCAGCTACCGGCCACCCAAATTATCCTGGCGCAAGGACTGGCTGATCAAACTGATTTCCCTGTTCTTCGCCGTCTTTCTCTGGTATTTCGTCGCCGGAGAGGATCGGGTGGACATGAATGTCAAGATCCCGGTGGAAATTGTCAATATGCCCCGTGACCTGATCATCTCCAATCAATTTAAAAATATCTTAGAGGTTACGGTGAGCGGACCGCGAAGCCTGATCCGGGAAATTGCCCGTAGTGATATTTCCCGCTCCATCGACCTCTCCAATGCCAAGCCCGGCAATATAATCATCGACAACAAACCGGACTCAATATCCTTTGCCCGCGGCATCACCGTCCTCCGCATCCAACCGTCTCATACAATCCTGCTGATTGACAAATTAATCCAGAAGAATCTGCCCATCAAGGCCGTCACCAAGGGCAAGCCGCTTAGAGAGTACGAGTTAAAGAGAATTATTCTGAACCCGGATCACATTAATATATCCGGCCCGCAAAATATCATCGACAAATTTAAGAATCTCCCGACCAAAACCATTAATATTAATGGCCTTGACCAAGAGGTCACCAGGCAGATATACCTGAATATCCCGCCAGAGGTGGTTAATCTCATTGGCTCACCCAGCATTACGGCCCGCATTATAATCAAAGAGAAGATGGTAGAAAAGAAGATCAACGAATTAACCATCACCGTCATCGGCCTGGCCAAGGGCAAAAAAGCGGTGCTTAAGCCCAGAGTAGTACGGCTCACGGCCCGCATCCCCATATTGGTAAGCAAGAGTACCCTGAAACCGCGGCAGTTATTCACGGCCCGGGTGGATGTAAGCAAAATATCGGCCAGCCAGCACAGCGCGGCGGTTAAAATTACCACCACTCAACCGGGGATTATCGTTGAGGATGTTATACCGGCCTCGGTTAATGTTACCATCAAATAAAGTTTTTTTATTACACCGCGGAAAGCAGTCTACGCTTAGCTGACTTAGCCATCTTTAGTTAGTGATGGACTTCCAACGAACTCATTTTGCCAAAAGGCTATAACTCTTTGAGTTAACGCGGTTTATCCAGAGAGATACTTTTTGAATTTTGTAACCTAAGTTCGTTGTATGTAGGATACCGTGCGCGGTATAACTTAGCTTTTTATGAGTCCATCTTAGTTCAATTGTGTGAAAAGAATTCCATTTACCCCAAGTAAAATCAGGTATCTCTGAAAACATATTGGCACATTGTATTGTGTGGCATATCGTTAACGCAGGAGGTGCGTTATGGCAACAAATTTAGCAATAGACAATCAACTACTACAAGAAGCATTGTTAATTAGTGGGCTTAAAACCAAAAAAGATACTGTGAATATTGCCCTTAAAGAATTCGTAAGTCGTAGAAAGCAACTGGAAATACTGGAATTATTTGGCAAATTAGACCCAGACAAAAACTATGACTATAAAAAGGGCAGAGAAGATTGAAAGTAATAGTGGATACACCAATTTGGTCATATGCACTTAGGTCAAAACGGGACAAATTTGAACTACATGTGAAAGTTCTTGAAACCTTAATTACAGACCTGAAGTTTCCCGGAATTGCTTCATGCCGCTATCCGTAATAGCGTGGTTACAAACGAATTAATAATCGATTTGCGTGGAACAGGGCAAAGTATAACAAAATTATCATCCATGGTTGCTTTTGCCACCAGTCTT
>JAJSAA010000057.1 GCA_024274995.1 Deltaproteobacteria bacterium | reverse complement strand
CAGCTTGCCGCTGTTCTTGTCGATTTTAAGGCCCGTATTCAAGGAAAATTTATGATTACGGAGCTGAATGAATCTCGAATTGTCCTGACCAATACGGCCTGCCCTTTTGGTGACAAGGTTTTGAACCGCTCGTCTATGTGTATGATGACCTCTAATGTTTTTGGTCTTATAACCTCAGAAAATCTTGGTTATGCCAAGGTCGTGATTGAGAAGAGCATTGCTCGTGGTGATGGCTGCTGCCGGGTGATTATCCATCTTACTTCTACTGCCGAGTCAGAGGCCGCTGAAGGGAGAGAATATTTCAGGGTGGATTAGGATGTTACGTCAATGCTTTGATGAATTTACCAGATCAGTTGTGCATGCCTGTTTTCTTATATCGTCAACCGGCATAATCTTACGCTCTAATGCTGTGGCCGCTCAGTTGTTAGAGCAAGATGGGGATTTACTGGCTGGCCGGAATATTACTCAGTTAACGACTACCCCGCCAGAGGTGGTTGTCCATTATCTGAAGCGCTGTCTGCAAAGTAGAGAACCCGTGCCAGGGGCCCTGCGCTGGCGGACTGGTGCGTCAGACCACGAGGTCGACTGTTACTGTCATGGTTACCGCCTGCATATCAGCTCGGATGAGAAGGAGCCGGTTGTGCTATTGTATTGTCAGCTCAGGGAGAAGGCCGGTAATAGTTTTGCTGCCCTGAACCAGACGCTCGAAAATTTGCGGGTTTCGCATCATAAGCTTATTGATAAATCCAACCAGCTTGCTGCTGAAATATTAGAACGTGAGGAGGTTCAAAAGAAACTTGTCGAGTCACAGGAGAGGCTCACGACGGTGTTGGACGGTTTAGATGCTGTGGTTTATGTCGCTGACATGCAAACCTATGAGTTAATGTTTCTTAATAAATATGCCAAAGACAATTTAGGCCTTAGCGGTTCTGGTGTTGGTAAAATATGCTGGCAAACCCTCCAGAAAGATCAAACCGGCCCATGCAGCTTCTGCACCAATCCACGGCTTGTAGATGCCGCAGGCAATCCGGCGGATGTTTACCGCTGGGAATTTCAGAATACCCAAAACGACTGCTGGTATGATATGCGTGATCGGGCAATTCGATGGATAGACGGCCGTATCGTCCGTATGGAGATTGCCACCGATATAACCAAACGTAAAAAGTCGGAGCTGGTGCTTGAACAAAAAAACGCCGAGCTTGAGAATTTTACCTACGCCATTTCCCACGACTTAAAAAGCCCCATTATCACTATTAAGGGGTTTCTCGGCTCGTTGGTCTCCGATGCCAGGGCCGGTGATTTTGAGCGTATGGAGGCCGATGTCAAACGCATAGCCAGGGCCGCCGACAAGATGCAGGCTCTTCTTGAGGACGTGTTGGAATTGTCCCGAATTGGGCGGCTGGTTAATCCGGCGGCTGAATTATCTATAACGGAGGCCGCCAACGAGGCAATTGAAGACTTGGCGGCTTTTATCAAGGAGAAAAATGCGGTTGTGACGGTGGAGGCGGATATGCCGCCTGTCTTTGTCGATTGCCACCGCATCAGGGAGGTGATGCAGAATCTCATTGAGAATGCGGTAAAGTACAGCGGCAGCCAGGCTGAGCCACGGATTGAGGTGGGCAGTAAAGTTATGGCCGATGGTCAGTGTGCCTATTACGTTAAGGATAATGGCATTGGTATAGAAGCGAAATTTTACGATAAGATTTTTGGCCTGTTTGAGAAACTGGATCCGCATTCAGATGGAACCGGTATTGGTCTGGCCCTGGTAAAAAGAATAATCGAATTACATGGTGGAAAGATATGGGCTGAGTCGAGAGGCCTGGATCAAGGTACTACCTTTTATTTTACGTTGCTGCGGCAACAGACCGTACAGGAGGATTAAGTATGTCTGGAGAGTCATTGAACATTCTGTTGGTTGAAGACAACGAGGATCATGCCGAGTTGATTCAGAGAAGTTTCAGGGAGAACCAGATAGCCAACAAGATATATTGGGTCAAGGATGGTGAGGAGGCCCTGGATTATCTTTTTCAGCGCGGGGTCTATGCTGATAACGCCGATTGCCTCTTGCCTCACCTGATTCTTTTAGATTTGCGGCTGCCAAAAATTGACGGTATTGAGGTGTTGAAGACAATTAAAACGGATGATAAGCTCAAGTCGATTCCTGTGGTTGTGCTTACCTCGTCTGAGTCGGAAAAGGATATCCGTAAGGTCTATCAATATTACGCTAACAGTTACCTTGTTAAGCCCATTGACTTTCAGCAGTTTACCAGGCTGATGCGGGATCTTGGTTTTTATTGGCTGGGCTGGAACAAAAATCCTTTTAGGTAAGTATATGAATGTTACTCGAGTGCTGGTCGTCGAAGATGAAGATGATCATTTTGAACTTATTAAACGCGGTTTTGAGCGCCAGGCGGTAAGCGGCAAAATATACCAGCTTGAGCGGGCCAGAACCCTGGCCGAAGGGCTGAAAAAAGTTCAAGAGCAGAAACCTGATCTGGTTATTTCGGACTGGAAACTGCCCGACGGTGATGGTATTGCCATGATCAGCCGGGGTGAGGATGGTGCTGTCCGGTATCCGGTCGTCATCATGACCAGCTTTGGTAATGAGGCCTGGGCGGTGGAGGCGATGCGGCTGGGAGCCTCGTATTATGTGGTTAAATCTCCGGACATGATGGCGGAGATGGCCAGGATATCGGAGCGGGCAATCCGCGAGTGGAACGGTATCGCTGACCGGAAGCGGCTTGAGGCTCAGCTCCGGCAGTCTCAGAAGATGGAGGCCGTCGGTCATCTCGCCGGGGGGATTGCCCATGATTTTAATAATATTCTCATGGCCATCATGGGCTACGGTAATTTGCTGGCGGAGAT
>JAJSAA010000056.1 GCA_024274995.1 Deltaproteobacteria bacterium | reverse complement strand
GCCCTCCCGGCCTTTGGGCCGGCCGAAATAGATACCGCCGGTGAGTTCGCGGACGCAGAGGATATCGAAGCCCCTGGCGGCGATATCGGCCCGCAGGGGACAGGCCGCAGCCATGGACTTAAAGACCCTGGCCGGCCGCAGATTGCAGAAGAGTTCCAACTCTTTACGCAGGGGAAGCAGGGCCGCCCGTTCCGGCTGCTGATCCGGTGGCAGAGACTCCCATTTGGGGCCGCCCACCGAACCAAAGAGTACGGCATCGCTGTTCCGGCAGAGGGTAAGGGTGGCGGGCGGCAGGGCCTGACCGTGATTGTCAATAGCCAGGCCCCCGACGTCGGCCGGTTCGTATTGCATGGGCAGGGAAAATTCAGCGCTCACCGCCTCTAATACCTTCAAGGCCTCAGCCATAACCTCCGGGCCGATACCATCGCCGGCCAGAATCGCTATCTTCTTCATTTTTACCTCATTCATTATAATTGGTTCCAGGCATATTAGGGTTGTTTCGTTTTCATTCAGTCCTTGATCCAGAATTGAACTAAAATGGGGTGCAGCTGAATAAAATCAGAAAATTTAAGTTACCCACATACCATAAAATGGTTCTAATCTCAAGTAGGGCCGGGGGGAATCGCCTGATGAATTATATTTCTTGCCAATTTATTTTATTCGCGTTAGTAAAATAGATATAGAGTACGTGATGAGGCTCAGGGGCTGGTATAAAGTTTTGCCCCAATATTCTGTGCTTTCTTGAAAAATTAAATGTTTTAAGGCGTTAGTCATGAACTTTACAGAACATTTTTTTCATCCATCTCCGGCTCCAGCGCCCTGTGTGCCGCATGGCTCCGCGCGGCAGACCTGCCAGGATCATAAACCCCTGCACCGGCGTCTTGAGCGGCTCTTGTCGAGGGCTGATGTCAATGTTAACGGCACTCGGCCCTATGATTTTCAAGTTTATAATTCCTCTGTCTATGCCAGAATTTTTGCCCAGGGTTCTCTCGGACTGGGCGAGGGTTATATGGATGGCTGGTGGGACAGCCCGGCTCTGGATGAGTTCTTCTTCCGGGTGCTGCGGGCCGGGCTGGCCGAGCGGGTGGTGACCTGGAAGGATGGCTGCGCGGCCATTGAGGCCCGCTTGCTTAATCATCAAAGTTTGTCCAGATCTCTGGAGGTGGGTAGGACTCATTACGATATTGGTAATGATTTTTATCGCCGGATGCTGGATCAACGAATGATTTACAGCTGCGCCTATTGGCGGCACGCCCAGACCCTGGATGAGGCCCAGGAGGCCAAATTAGATCTGGTCTGCCGTAAGCTCGGCTTAGAACCAGGTATGCGGCTCCTTGACATAGGTTGCGGCTGGGGCGGTATGGCGGCCTATGCCGCTGAGAGGTACGGTGTTGAGGTCTTGGGGATCACAATTTCCAAGGAACAGGCGGCCTATGCCAGGGAGTTGTGCCGGGAACTGCCGGTGACCATTAAGATGCTGGATTACCGCAAACTTAACGGCACCTTTGACCGGATAGTGTCTTTG
>JAJSAA010000055.1 GCA_024274995.1 Deltaproteobacteria bacterium | reverse complement strand
TCGCCCTTGACCGGGCCGCCCGCCTGTCTCAAAAAAAGCGGCTGTTGATTATCGGGGCCGGAGACGCGGCCGAAAAGATGGTGCGTGAAATCAGAGACAACCCCCACCTGCCTTATCTCGTGGTTGGTTTTCTGGATGATATGCCCGTCAAGATAGGTAACCGGATTCACGGCATTACGGTGTTGGCTCCCATCTCTGAACTGCACGAGACCATTATCAAGACCAAGAGCCAGGAAGTGCTAATTGCCATTCCCTCGGCCAGTCGTGAGCAGATGCAGCGTATAGTTGATCTCTGCCGAACCGGCTCGGTACCCTATAAAACCCTGCCCAGTCTCGGCGAGATTATTAATAACAAGATATCCATCCGGGGGAGCAGGGATGTCGCTTACCGCGATCTCTTGGGCCGCCCTCAGGTGCGCCTTGAGCAGAAACAGATCGAGGAGGTTTTTCAAGCTAAAAGCATTTTGGTGACCGGAGCCGGCGGATCCATTGGTTCGGAGCTCTGCCGTCAATTACTGCGTTTTGCCCCCGGCCGCTTGATCCTGCTTGACGCCGGAGAACAGAATCTCTATCAGATAGAGATGGAACTTTTGCATGAGCATGGCTTTGTCGATTACGTAACCATTCTTGGCCAAGTGCAGGATCGAGAACTGTTAGACAATATATTTAAACGCTACCAGCCCCAGATAGTTATCCATGCCGCGGCCTATAAACATGTACCCATGGTGGAGAAAAACCCCTGGGAGGGGGTTTTTAATAATGTCTTTGCCTCCCGGCGTCTGATGCGGGCTGCCTGCCGGTACGGGGTAGAGCGCTTTATTGTGGTTTCCACCGATAAGGCGGTACGCCCTACTAATGTCATGGGAGCCACCAAACGGCTCTGTGAACGGATTATGCAAGCCTATTGCATAGCCAATAAAGAGAGGGGGAAAACCCGTTTTATGGCGGTACGTTTTGGCAATGTCCTGGGCTCCTCCGGCTCAGTAATTCCTCTCTTTAAGCGCCAGATTGAGATGGGCGGCCCGGTGACCGTAACTCATCCAGAGATTAACCGCTATTTCATGTCCATTGATGAGGCGGCCCAGCTTATTCTCCAGGCCGCGGCCATGGGTGAGGGCGGGGAAATATTCATCCTCAAGATGGGTTCGCCGATTTTGATCGCCCAGATGGCCCGTGACCTCATAAGACTGTGCGGCAAAGAGCCGGATACTGAAATTGAGATTAAATATACCGGCCTGCGGCCTGGGGAAAAGCTCTATGAGGAGTTGATTACCGAGGGTGAGGGAATTGTCGCCACCCGGCATGAAAAAATTATGGTCTTGCGTGGTAACGGCATCCAACTGGCCGAATTGCGGCCGCTCCTCGAAAAGTTGAAAGACTGCGCCCGTCACCACGATGCCGGGGGGATTAAAAAAATTCTGCTGGAAATGGTGCCTGAATATACCCCAGAGGAGAATGAGGCGGTATTCTAATCAGGAATCAGGGGACAGAAGGTAGGTTCGGTTTTATACACCTAAATAAGTTACAAACAAATTAGCCGTCTTTTGTGAATATTATTATAGTTAAAACCAGCGCCATTGGTGATGTGACTCACAGCCTGCCGGCTTTGAAGGCCCTGCGGGGTCAATTCCCCACGGCTATCATTAGCTGGCTGGTGGAGGAAGAGGCGGCGGATATTCTGACTGGGCACCCCGATATCGACCGTCTACTCATCTCGCCGCGCAAGCGCTGGCTGCAGCAGTTAAAGGCCGGTAGAATTTCCCCCACCATTAGAGAAATATGGCGTTTTATAAGAGAGCTTAGAGCCGTCAAATATGATCTTCTGCTTGATTTTCAGGGACTCTTAAAGAGCAGTATTTTCATCGCTCTCTGCCGGGCCCAAAGAAAGGTGGGCTTTGGGCGGGGTATGGAGCATAGTGAGGGCAGCTACCTGTTTTTAAACGAAAAAGTAGCGCCGGTGTCCATGGATATCCACGCCGTGGAGCGGGAATTACACCTGCTTAATGCCATCGGGGTTAAAACCGACCAGACGGCCTGCGAGCTGCCCATTGCCCCGCAAAGCCGTG
Source organism: Deltaproteobacteria bacterium (assembly GCA_024274995.1). GTDB lineage: Bacteria > Desulfobacterota > Desulfobulbia > Desulfobulbales > VMSU01 > JAADIV01. The sequence continues at coordinate 1,922 of JAJSAA010000055.1, read as the reverse complement.
AGGAAGCGGCGGATATTCTTCGCCGGGCCGGGGCAGATCACACTCGGCCCTTAGTCGTTCTAAACCCCATGACCACCTGGCCCACCAAGCATTGGCCGCCGGAGGGTTTTGCTGCCCTCAGCCGTCTTCTGGCAGCAAAGGGGGCGCAAATTGCCTTCACTGGCGGTTCGGCTGACCGAGATGAGATTGCGGCCATAATTCATAAATCCCAGATCGGAGTTCTCAATCTGGCTGGTAAAACCAATTTGCGGCAATTAGCCGCCGTCTTTGCCAGAGCCACCGTGGTCATCAGTACTGATACCGGGCCTATGCATATCGCCGCCGCCGCCGGAGTCCCGGTGGTGGCCCTCTTTGGCCCCACCGCCCCTTGGCGCACCGGCCCCCATGGTGGTCAGCATACCATTATCAGAACCGCCCCCCCCTGTAGCCCCTGCTTCAAAAAAGAATGCCCCACTGGCAGCTGCATGAAGGATATAAAAGCTGAAGCAGTATACCGAGCCGCTCTCCTCTATCTATGAAGGACTCGTAACAAGTCCTTCACTCTCTAAAAAAGTAGGCGCTCCATGAACACCCTACTGCACGCACCCAAAAGTCCCCCCGATATATTTTTAAGCAGATACGAAGTGAAAATTATTAGAACAAGACATTACCACCTACGTCCCTTCCCCCCTTGTGGGGGAAGGACAGGATGGGGGGGATCTATGTTAAAGCAGAACGAATAACTTCCAAAATGCCCGCAATATTTTGCCAAACATTATTGGTATGTTAGCCTGATATTGACCGAGATGTAAGCGTTTCAGGGTGTTCATGGAGCGCTTACACCGAGATCATTTGCCCCCCCGTAGAGACGCACGGCCGCCGCCGCCGTGCGTCTCTACATTTTTCAGCGCATCCTGGCGGTAATAGAGCCGCAGATTGCGGCCATAGATGACCATGCCGAAGGCCTGACCGACGAACAATACCGGATCACGTCTAAAAATCGCGTAACTGATCACCATAAGCGAGCCAATTAGACTTATAACCCAGAAGCCCAGGGGAAAGGCCGACTTCTTTACCCGTTCGATATAGAGCCATTGATAGATAAAACGCCCGGTAAAGACAAACTGACCGGCCAGCCCCCAGAGCATGAGCTTTAAGGGAATCTGTTTGTTAAGCAGCATATTATTAAAGCTGTAGCTATCTCCCAGCATCAGCCAGAGGAGGGCGGTGAGGGGGAAGAACCAGCCCACTATTCGGAACAATAACGGCATTTTCTGCCAGCTACCCTGGTAATGGAGATTACGGATATAAACACCATAGGTGATGGATTGACCGGCAATAATGGCCAAATCCCGGCGCAGAATACCATAGATAGTGAGGATAAAGGAGGCCACAATGCTCAATTGCCAGAAGAGAAGCGGCGACATGACCCGGCCAGCCCGCTCGGAGAAGAGCCATTGCACCAGAAGCCGAGCCGAGAATAAGAGCTGGGCCAGAAAACCGACGCCATAAACAAAATATTGATTCATGCGTTATTCAAAATATATGGAGAAAATTAATAAAGCAGAGATGTGCCTGATGCTGTCGATTTCAGTCAGCGATTTTCAGCTCAGAACGACTGGCGACCGTATAATTAATATAGCGTTTCCGCATCCAGATAAAGGCCAGGGTATCAAAGAAGGGACCCAGCAGACGATTCCAGAGATTATATTTGGCAGTGCCCGCGTAACGAGGGAAATGAGCCACCGCCACCTGCTTGACCCGCCCCCCCTGGAGTTGTATCAGGGCAGGCAGAAAACGGTGGGTGCCCTTGAAAAAGGGAATCCGGCGGGCGTAATCAGCTTTCATGATTTTTAATGGACAGCAGGTATCAGCTATGTGATCGTTAATCATCAAACGCCGGAAGCTGTTGGCAAATTTGGAAGACATCCTCTTGACCATAT
>JAJSAA010000006.1 GCA_024274995.1 Deltaproteobacteria bacterium | reverse complement strand
TCACTGGCGATTTATTATTCGACCCCGGCCAGGCAAAGCTCAAAGCAGCGGCCCGCCAATCCCTGCAAAAAATGGCGCCACTCCTGGCCTCTACCCCCTATCACGTTGAGGTGGTTGGCTACACGGATAATATCCCCATTCGTTCCGCTTACTTCCCCAGTAACTGGGAGCTCTCCGCCGCCCGGGCCGCGGCAGTGGCCCGCTTCCTGATCACCACCATCGGCCTGCTGCCGAATAAGGTCAGTATTGCAGGACGAGCCAGCTTTAAACCCCTGGTAAAAAATGACAGCGCAGCCCACCGGGCTCTTAATCGGCGGGTAGAAATAATTATTTCCCGAACAGGCGCAAAACCACGATTATTCTACGGTAATGCCGAAAATCTGATCCCTGACACCAAACATTCACCATAAAAAACGCCATGCCCAGAAAAAATATTATCGGACTGACAATATGTATTATCATCTTTGCCATTGGCTTCACCCTGCATAGTAATATTGCCCTCTATATTAATCTATCCGGCCTGCTCATCGTCATCGGCGGGCCGCCGTCGCCACTCTCATAAGTTATCGTCTGGAACGACTGCAGATTATCAGCAAGGTAATCATTTCCGCTTACACCAAGAGGCCAAAAGAGCCCAAGGAGATTGTCGAAATTCTGGTAAATTTAGCGGTAAAGAGTAAATTTGAGGGCCTCATTTCCCTGCAAAAAGACGAAAAGGAATCATCAATCCTCTTCCTGCGCGGGGCGCTGGGCCTGCTGGTTGACGGCTATTGCGCCCAGGAGATCCGCAATCTGCTAACCGGAGAAATGCGTTTTTTCCAACACCGCCGGGAGGCATGCGAGCAAGCCCTGAGGAATATCGCCGATTTTTTACCGGCCTTTGGTTTAGTGGGGAGTGTCGTTGGTCTCATCGGCATGTTATCTGGAATTGGCGATACCCAAACCATCCTGACCACCGTCCCCATAGCCCTGACCTCCACCCTCTACGGCATTGTCTTTGCTAATTTCTTTTTCCTGCCCTTTGCCGCCAATGTCCGGGAGCACACCAATCGGGAGCTTTTACTTCAAAAAATCATCATGGAGGGCGTAATAGCCATCGAGAGTGAATTAAACCCCAGGGTATTAGAGCGCAAACTAAAATCCTTTCTAACCCCCGCCGCCCGTCACGGGCATATGGTATCGCTCCGCAAAATCCAGCAGCGTTTCCATATTAATAATATCCCGGCCCAGCCAATAGCCAACAAGCATAATCCTTATTGATTTTTTCATTCTTATATGTCTACAATAATAGCGTAAGGCATAATTATCACGTCACGAATGAGAATAACTCCCTAAATTGACCAGCAGGAAAGAGGCTTATGACAACCAGCATGAATGAATTTTTTAAGGAACGTCGCTCTCATGAACGTCTACCGAGGGAGGCGGTAATATCCTACTGCCTTTTTGAAGAACTCCCCCTCTCGGCCAGCAGACGCCAGGGGGAATTATGCGATTTCAGCGGCGGCGGAGTTCGGTTTCTGGCCGCAGAGTCACTTACCAAAGGCACCCAGCTCGTTTTAGAACTGACCTTTAAAGGCTGGCAGGCCGCTGAGCAGAACTGGCTGTGGACAGGTAACGATAGTGATGAAGGTATCCTCAAGGCCTTGGGGGATGTCATGTGGTGCGCCGCCACGCCGAATAAAGAGCAGTTTGAGGTAGGAGTACGGTTTACCGGCCGTTTACATGATCAGCGCATAAACGTTCCATGAACACCCTGCTGCACACATACGATCGTAGTCGTACCGCGCTACATTTCGAGATGTTATAAAGTCAAGAGTGTGGTTTATTGAGTACTTACAGCAGGGCCGCCAAGGGGCCATATAAAAAGTAGATAAACTAGAAGTTGGAGAGTTGGAGACAGTTATGACACAAGAGACCATACCGGAAGTAACTCTGGAGATTTGCAGCGGTTTTTTTAGAATCCCCACTAAGGATATTGTCTATAATATCAAAGTAATTTCAGCAAATACGCCCAGCACAACCAGGGTGATAGAAAAAATAATCGAGGTGGAGAAAGCACCTGCTCCCCCCCAGCCTGAGCCGGTAGTTGCAGCCCCGCCCCCTCCCTCCGTTACCCCTGAGCCGACGGCTCCTGTAGAGACACCAGCAGTATCCGCCCCCTATATAGATGATTATTATCAACAGGCGCTTACCAGCATCGGCAATGAACTAAAGCAGCCAGAGGGCGAAGCCCCGGAAAGTTGGGCCGCCACCCTGAACGGCTTGCAGGATCTATCCGAAATGGCCAATGAACTCCAGGAGGTCTTGCGAGCTATACCCCCCGTTGCCGTTAGTTCTGAGGACGGCAACGGCTCTGCCGCCCTCATCAAGGAAATTATTTCCATGATTAACAACGCCGGGGGCCAAGCTCCGGTTTCAACGGCCACCATTACCCGCTACCTGTTTAACTTCGATGCCGTTTTCCAAACCATATATGAACTCTGTACCAATGAGACGGTGAAAGAACACGTCCAGAAAGCCAGGGCCAAGGCAGAAGAGATCTTCGACAAAAACAAGTTTTATGATCTCATCAGTCCACGGGCGGCCTCTCTTAAAGAGGACGATGGTTTTCTGTCATTCCCCATGAGCGATATATTTAACAGCCTGTTAGGCTCCTGTTCCGACAAAAAAACCGCTAACCTCTTAAAAAAGATGGATCAACAGCAGGCAGATATTTTCCTGGATCAATTTCTGCCCCTTGAGGTCCCTCCCACTGAAGAAGCGGCGGTTTCCGCCCCGGCAGCAGAGAACAAGGCGCCGGTGGACAGCACCAGGTTGCTAAGCCAGATAAAAGAAAAACTAACGAATCTTCATCTTTCGTCTTCAGCCGCCGACGGCGGCTCAGACGTGACTGAGGCCATCGGGGATGCCATTAATATCGCGGCCAGCATCAGCTATGACGCGCAGGAAATTAAAAAAACCGCCGCCATAGCCGGTAAATTTATCGGCCTGCCGTTAAGAAGGATCGCCATATTAATTAAAGAACTGCAAGAGATTAAAGAAAAGGCCCCGGCTCTCACCCTTGCTGAGGGGATGACTCAGGCTCACAAGGCGGCGGATCACTTCACTAATCAGGAAAGCAGCACTCTACAGGAGGAATTAGCCCCGGAACCGGAAGAGATTGACGATGAAGATGCCGGTTCCGGTGAAGCCAGTCAGGACGACATTGACCGCCTACTCGAAGAAATGGGCTAAATATGATATTTAAAAATTGAATTTTTAAAAAAAGGTTTTAATATATAGCGAACCTGCCTCAAACAGCAGGTTTTTTTTGGCCGAGACCATGTTCATTCCCGTTGGGCCGGGAAACGAACATAGATGTTATTGGTTTAATTTTACCACTAATGATTTAATTGCCCTGAAAATAATTATGACTAAAAAAAAGAGTAACCCAATCTGGAAATTTTTCACCTCTGTCAAGCTGGCTCTTTTCTGCCTGTTTACTCTGGCAGGGTCCTCCATAATCGGCACGATTGTTCCTCAAAACGAAAGTATGGGCCGTTACATAGAACTTTACGGCCCCGGTACCGCTAAATTTTTCCACCTGCTTGACATACCCAACATGTATGATTCATGGTGGTTTCTGGGCCTGCTGGCCCTTTTTGCCATGAACCTTACCATCTGTACCATTGACCGCTTCCCCCATCTATGGAAGTTGGCCACCATGGATAACCTGAGCACCAAGCTTGACCGCCTACGGAAGATGGGGATGCGGCGGGCCTTTAGCGCCGGCAGCAAAACTCAGGAGGCCGTCGGCGAAGTTCAGACTATTATGGCCAGGGCGGGTTGGAAGACAAGTCAACGCCAGGTAGAGGACGGTACCCTGCTCTTCTCCCAAAAAGGCTCCTGGACCAGACTGGGGGTAATCGTGGTTCATGTCAGCATCCTGTTAATTTTTGCCGGGGCGCTGGTCGGGAAGTTTTACGGTTACAAGGCCAGTGTAATGATTCCGGAGGGCAGCAGTACCGATGTCGTGTACCAGTCAACCCCGGAGCACCCCCCTATTCCACTGGGCTTCACCGTTAGATGTAATAAATTTCTTCTGACCTATTATGATACTGGGATGCCCAAGGAATTCCGTTCCGATTTAATCATCCAGCGCAACGGCAAAATAGTTAAAAGAAAATCAATTGTGGTAAACGATCCCTTACAATATGCTGGTTTGACCTTCTATCAGGCGAGTTATCAAGCCATTAACGGCCAGTTCACCGCCCAGCTGAGCAATGAAAAGACCAAGGCTCGGCAAAAATTCATCCTCCAGTACCCGACCAGCCAGGCCATCAAATGGACGGGCAAAAACATCAGCTTCGGTATAGTTGATGTCTCCGGCCCCGATATGATGCGCCGCTTTCAGTATAAAATATGGTTCTCCGACGGCAAGGGCCAGCCCTCAACCTTCTGGATGAATCAAGGCAGTTCTGTCCGGATTAAAAGACCCGGCAACAGTTACCTGCTAACGGTCAGTCCACGGTTTGCCACCGGCCTGCAGGTTGCCAAAGATCCTGGGGTCTGGATTGTCTATACCGGCTGCATAATGATGATTCTGGGCTTAATCGTTATCTTTTTCATGTCGCACCGCCGTATATGGGCCTTTGTATCTGATGAAAAAGGAAAAACCAATATCCTGGTGTGCGGCCAAAGCAACAAAGATAAGATTGGATTTGAAAAGACTATGCACAATCTTTACAAGAGATTTGCCACAAGTCAATTAATCGTAGAGGATAAATCATGAACAGCAGTCAATTACTGAATTTTACCACCTTCGCCTATCTGACAGCCTCAATACTCTATATTGCCATCTTCATCTTTCGGGCCGAAAAACTGGGCAAATTAGCGACAATCATTACCCTGGCCGCCTGGCTGGTTCAGACGGCCGGTATTGGCTTGCGCTGGGTAGAATCATACCAGATGGGATATGGCCACGCCCCGTTATCCAATATGTATGAATCCCTGGTCTTTTTTGCCTGGGCCATTGCCATAATTTATCTATGGCTGGAGTGGAAATTCAAGACCCCGCTTATCGGTGCCTTCGCCATCCCTTTTGCCTTTTTCAGCATGGCCTACGCCTCTTTTTCTACCCAATTCGGTTCAGAAATCAAGCCCCTCATTCCCGCTCTGCAGAGTAACTGGCTTATCGGCCATGTGGTTACCTGCTTTATCGGTTACGCCTCCTTTGCCGTGGCCTGCGGCCTGGGAATCATGTATCTGCTCAAAGACCATCATGAAAGAAATAAAAAAGGGAAAAAGAGTTCAGGGACAAGCATAATAGACAATCTGCCTGCACTACCAATAATTGATGATGCCGTTCATAAAACCATTATCTTCGGTTTTGTCTGGTTGAGCACCGGTATTATAGCCGGGGCCATCTGGGCTAATGAGGCCTGGGGTACTTATTGGAGCTGGGATCCCAAGGAGACCTGGTCACTGATCACCTGGTTTCTTTACGCCGCAGCCCTGCACGCCCGACTGGTCAGGGGCTGGAAAGGACGGCGTATTGCCTGGATAGCCGTCCTGGGGTTTATAAGTGTCATCTTCACATATTACGGGGTAAACTTCCTGCTTTCCGGCCTCCACAGTTACGGCAGTCAATAAGAAACTATTGCGCCGCCGGCCTTAGACAACACACCCGATTCCTAAGTTTTGAGGCATCGGGTGTTGTCATTTAATGGGCTTATATCGATTTAGAGAGAAACCAATAACGGTATAAGAATGGGAATAAAATTGAAACAGATGGCGATTAAACGAAAAAACCGCGGTCAAAAGACCACGGTTTATATATAAAATTGGAGGCGGCGATCGGAGTCGAACCGATGAATAAAGGTTTTGCAGACCTCTGCCTTAGCCACTTGGCTACGCCGCCATACATCTAAATTGAGAGGCTGATATTAGCCGTAGTTGAGCTTTTTGACAAGTTAAAAATGCAAT
>JAJSAA010000054.1 GCA_024274995.1 Deltaproteobacteria bacterium | reverse complement strand
TGTCAGTCACGCAGGCGCATTTAATCGGTTCCATGATTATTTCTCCCGGTAGATGTCTTCCCGGTGGGTATCACGAGCCTGGCGGATATTATCAATTATCAGCGGGTTGTCGTTAAACCATCGGGGCAGGAGTTTGAGCATGGCGGCGGCGTACTGGCAGTCTCCCCCGTGGGCCAGGCTGTAATTGACCCATACCTTGTCCTTATGCCTCTCAACCAGCTCGGCATCTTCCATAATTTTTAAATGCTTGGATATGGTGGGCTGGGCCAGGTTGAGTACGGCCTGTATTTCGCAGACGCACATCTCTTTTTGTTCCAGCATCTTCAATATTCTGACCCGGCCTGGATCAGACAAGGCCTTCATAACCCGGATAAATTTTTTCATCATACCTCCTGCTTTTTGTAATCTTATATTACTATATATCAATATTTCTTCTTGTCAAGGCAGAAGGGCGCAGGAAGAATAACATCTCGAAACGTAGTGGTACGACTACGATCGTATGCGTACAGCAGGGTGTTCATGGAGCGCTCAGGCTGATTCAGGGCAGGGCTTCAGTAATGGTTAAGAGGAGGTCGTTGATAAGATAGGGCTTGGTTATGGCCGCGCAGAAACCGTAGGAGTGGAAGTCGGTCATCACCGGGTCATTGGAATAGCCGCTGGAGGCTATAATTCTGGCCTGTGGATTAAGAGCCAGGATTTTGGTCACGGCCTCTTTACCGCCCATGCCGCCGGGAATGGTGAGATCCATAATTATGGCACTGATGGTCTTTTTGGCCTTTTGGTATTGTTGATAAACCTCGATGACCTCTGCCCCATCTTTAGTGGTGATGACCTCAAAGCCGTTGGTCTCCAGGATCATTTTAGCAATCTCCCGGATCATTTTTTCATCATCCATTACCATAATCAGTTCACCCGCGGCCGGTTTTATGAGGGATTGTGCTGTATTGGGGGAATTGTTGCTCTGTTCCCCCGTTGTTACAGGCAGATAAATAGTGAAGGTGGTGCCGCCTTCACTATTAGAGCCGGCCTTGATAAAACCGCCGTGTTTGCTGATTATAGAGTGGGAAATGGCTAAGCCTAGGCCGCTGCCCTTTTCTTTGGTACTGAAATAAGGATCAAAAATCTGCTTAATGATGTCGGCTGGGATACCGGGGCCGTCATCGGAGATCGTGGTCTTGATATATTTGCTCTCTGGGTCGAGGACAGGAAATATCTCGGCCTCTGGAGTACTGATATTTGAGCTTTTGATCCTTATCTGGCCCCCAGCGCTCATTGCCTGGCGGGCATTAATTATCAGATTTTGAATAACCTGACTCATCTGGCCGGGATCAAGATCGGTTAGCCAGAGATCAGTCGGAATATCATAAGAGCATTGCACTGAACTGCCATGCAGGACAAAATCGGTTGTTTCCCTGATAATCTGGCCCAGATTGGTCGTTTTTTTGACTGGATTTCCGCCCTTGGCAAAGGTCAGCAACTGCTGGGTAAGGCTTTTTGCCCTTCTGGAGGCCTTATCCGCCGCCCCTAAGAGAGGGTAAATTTTGTCTTTGGGGTTCATGAGGTGCTGGGCCAGGTTGAGGTTGCCCATAATGGCGGTGAGTATATTGTTGAAATCATGGGCAATGCCGCCAGCCAGAACCCCCACGGATTCAAGTTTCTGAGCCTTGTTTAATTCTTCGTTAAGCCGTTTGGTCTCGGTAATATCCCGGAAGACCAGGACTACCCCGATAATCCGGCTTTCCCGGTCACGGATGGGGGCGCCGCTGTCGGCAATGCTGCGTTCTACGCCGTTTTTGGCAATGAGGGTGGTGTGGTTGGCGAGATCAACAACCTGGCCGTATTGCAGTACCTTGGGCACCGGGGGTTCTCGGGGGACTCTGGTGAATTCATCAATAATATTAAAGACCTCGGCTATAGGACGCCCGGCGGCCTCTTCCTGAGTCCAGCCAGTGAGCTGTTCACTTATCCGGTTAAGGAGGATGACTCTGCCCTCAATATCAGTGGTAATAACTCCGTCACCAATACTGCGCAGGGTGACGGCGAGGCGTTCTCTCTCGGTCTCCAAGGCCTTCTGGATTGCCTGACGCTCCGTAACCTCGTTCTCTAAGGAAAAATTGGTCTCTTCAAGCTCGGCGGTACGCAAGGCTACCATCTCCTCAAGGTTGTTTTTGTAATCCTCAAGTTCGGTGTGAATGATCTTAACCCGCTGGTAATAGAGGCTGAAGGCGAAGATAATAAAGAAAGTGGCAGTAGTTATGGCGCCACTGAAGGGCGACAGTATGTGCCAGATATGCTCGCGGCCGCTTAGGAGGAGAATTTGTTTTATAAGGTGGCCGCAGGAACGGGAGATGGCAAAGACGACAATAGCGAGGGTGAATAGCAGAATATAGTGGCGGAAGATATCTTCGTGGCGTACTCGATACCAGGCCCAGGCCTGTTGCAGGCAGCCTATGGCCAGCAACAGAGCCAGAATAGAACCGATACTGTCAATAATCTCCACCGGAGCCCAGGGGACGATCATAACTGCCGCCGCCATTTTCTCAGGGCCAGAAAGAGGAAGTACAGAGCCGGTAAAAGAAGAAGATGGTCTAAGCGGGAGAGGTAGAACAGCATATCGGCGCTGGAGTGGATGGTAAAGGCTATATGATGGCCGGCATGGTTTTGAAATTGGCTGGGGAGGATATATTCGGCCAGCCAATGGCCGCTGAAGGTCAGCAGGTTCCAAAGCAGGATGAAGATGAGAAAGGCCGTGAATTGCGGCCAGCCGGGGGCGGAATGTCGTTCACACCAGGTGCTGATTAAAAGATAGGCCATGCCCACCATAAAGAGCAGATGCCCTATCTGGTGGGCCACCAGGCCTTCAGTGCCGCCATGATGCTGTACTGCGAGGGCGGGAGCGGCCTGGAGTACGGCAAGGCAGAGAGTGGTTAAGGCGGATATTCTCTTCATGGTATTGATCGTGAAAATATTTGCTGATTTACCTGCTTTATGTCTTAAATACTTCAGATTATGGACAAGTTGAAGCTTACATATTTGGTAACTATTTAGGTATGACCGTAAATTGCCCTAAACTCTGAGCTGTAACTGCTTAGATGTGCTTAAGATTCGGAGTTTACACTTACCTGTTTATTTATGGCTTCGCAGCGTACTTGTGCTACTCAAGAAGCCATAAATAAACAGGTAAGCGAAGACCCCGATATGGAGTGCAGCTAAGCAGTTACATATTTAAAAGTATAAACTAATGAAGAGTGCGTTGTCAAATTAATCGGAGAATTAGTGTGATAAAAGGGGGTAATTACCTGTAATGTCAGCTTGTTGGGAAATGCCGCCACACTAAGTTTTTATAGGGGTCAGCAGCAATAGACAGAGGGCGGAGGCGGCCAGCGCCGCCCCGATGAAGAAGGCGTTCTGAGCCCCGAGTCTGGCCCAGAATACCCCGAAAAGCAGACTGGCCGGCAGGGTAGCGAATCCTATCACGCCGTGATACCAGCCATAGGCCCGGCCGCGGCCCTGGGGCGGGGTGAAATCTGCCACCAGAGCCCGTTCCGCTCCCTCGGTCAATCCGTAATAGAGACCGTAGAGGAGCAGGAGTCCACATAGAGTTTCAAGATGAGTGGTCATGGGTATGGCGGTGTAGACAATAAGGTAAACAAACCAGCCGCTCATAATTGCCGCGCGGCGCCCCAGGCGGTCGGCCAGCCAGCCGCCGGGCATACTGCAGATGATTTTGGCGGTATGTAATAATATCCAGAGGCTGATTATCCACCCCAGACCCAGGCCGAATCTGGTCTGAGCGTAGAAGACGATGAATAGATCGGAACTGTTGCCCAGGGTGAAGATGACCACTGCCAGTAGAAAGAGGAAAAAACGCGGCGGCAGTTTACCTGAGGAGGTGAAGCGGGTGGCAGAGGTTTGTGGAGTGGGGACGGAGCTGGTTTTTTCTTTGACCAGCCGCCAGAGAAAGATAGTGGCCGCCAGGCCTGGAAGGGCGGCCAGGGCGAATAACCAGCGCAGGGCATTCATCTCCTGCGGCCCGGCCTGGACAATGCCCTGCCGCCAAAGTAAGGCTCGGCCCAGCACCAGGTATAAAAAGGCGGCGGCCAGCAGGGGGCCGCCCACCGCTCCGCCATGATCCATCAGGCGGTGAAAACTGAAGGCCCGGCCCCTGATATCGGCGGTTATTGATTCGCTTAGCAGGGCGTCACGGGGCGCGGTGCGGATGCCCTTGCCAATTCGATCACCTAAGCGGAGGGCCGCCACCTGCCAACCGGCCGCGGTTAGGGCGGTGAGCGGCCGGATAATATTTGATACTGCGTATCCAGCCAGGGTTAGAGGTTTACGGCGATGCAGACGGTCGCTGAGGCGGCCGGAATATAATTTCAGGAGGCTGGCCGTACTCTCGGAGATACCTTCCATGAGGCCGATATAGACAGCGACCATGGCCGAGGGCATGAAACCGCTGAAAAAAATTGGCAGCAGCGGGTAAATCATTTCGCTGGAAAGATCATTACAGAAACTTACCAGGCCAAAGGCCAATACATTGCCGCCTAAAATATTGCGCCATTGTCCTTTCTTCGCCTTGTTCACCGACTGGTTCTCCCTGTAACAGCCCGCCCGGTTGCCCGGGCATAACGAAACGTGAAAATCGTTCTTCCAATGTCCTGCGGTACGAAAAAACCCGTCTTCCCTTTAATATGAAAAGACGGGTATTGTTCTTTGGTGGTGGAGCTGGGCGGGATCGAACCGCCGGCCTATACGTTGCGAACGTATCGCTCTCCCAACTGAGCTACAGCCCCATAAACGTGTAGATTAATATCGCAGAGTGCATAAAATATCAAGCCCTTTGTGGGATTCAGGAGTCAGGGGGGCAGAAGACAGAAAAGTCCGTGTTGTTATTCCTGCTTATCTGCCCTCCGGCCCGGCTATTTAATCCTCTTACAGGTTGCCTGTTTTATCCAGAATGATCACCGCTGTTTTATATGAAATGAATATAATGGCTGCCCAGGAAGTTAGTAATATGGCATTCATAGAATTTCCCCTGTTGATAAGTTTTTTCATTAACCTTATGTTCTGCCTTCCGAATCAGTATAAATCGTCGTAGCTCATTTCATCGGCGCTCAATTTTCTGCTGTCCATGGCATTCCAAACATGGCCTATATAGGCGAGAACAAAGGGGATCAGCAGAGCCACGTAGGTCATAATCGTCAGGGTGTAATGACTGCTGGAGGCGTTATAAATGGTCAGGCTGGATTGGAGATCGACCTTTGACGGATAGAAGGCGGTATTGTTATAGCCGGCGGTGAAGAATACTGCCAGTCCCACCAGGATGGTGCCGGGGCCGGCCATCCAGATGGCCGCTCTGCCCGTTGAACGGGCCGCTGAGATTACTCCGGCGATAACTAACAGCAGGCCGGTCAGCAGGAGAACGAGGGTAAGAGGGTTGGCCAGCAGGTTACTAAGGTATTTACCCGGCACCATGGAAACTACCCCGGCCGCATTGACCCCGAAGCCCTTCATGGTGACGAGGCGTATCAGGAAGTAGAGTAGAAAGGGCAAGGAAATAATGAAATTAACCAGGGCTGCCCGGCGCAGACGAGCTTCAAGTTGAGTCAGGCCTTTAAAATCAATATTGTTAATCAGATACATGGCTCCTAAGACTCTGGCGTTAAATACCAGGAAGATGCCAAGGGCTAGATTGAAAAGGTTGAAGGCCGCTTCAAGGCCGCGCAGAGGGTTAGTCCAGGTCACGAAATTATACTCATTAAGACGGAAATTGGCCCCGGTGAAGAAGGTGCCCACCGCCGCTCCGATGAGTAATATTCCCAGGGAACCGTTGATAAAGAGAAATAATTCGTAGCCCCCCCGGCCTAACAGGTTGCCCGGCTTGGAGCGGAATTCGTAGCTCACCGCCTGTACCACAAAGGTGAAGAGGATTAACATCCACACCCAATAGGCGCCGCCGAAACTGGTGGCGTAGAATTTCGGGAAGGCGGCAAAGAGGGCACCGCCAAAGAGAACCAGGGTGGTGAAGGTTATCTCCCATTTTCGGCCCAGGGAGTTAATGATCAGGCTTTTTTCGGTATCGTCTTTAGCACATTGCCAGAGCAGGGTCTGACCGCCCTGTACAAATGTCAAAAATAGAAAAAGAGCCCCGAGAAGCGAACAGATGAGCCACCATATCTGTTGCAGGGTTGTGGTATCAAGATTGCCAATCATCTTATTTGTCCTCCGGGCCGATTTTTATCTGTTTGCTCATAATCCCTAACTCAGCGATCAGGAGCAGGGTAAAGAGAATCAAGAACATGAAAAAGCTGGTCTGCACTGTGCCAGTGGTCAGATTGGTGCGGGCCACAGTAACTGGCAGCAAACCCTGAATGGCCCAGGGCTGGCGGCCGACCTCTGCCACTACCCAGCCGGATTGAGAGGCGAGAATGCTTAAGACAAACATGATAGTGCCGGGGAACAGGAGCCAGCGTTGCTTGTCGATATTCCCCTTGAGGCTGAAGAAGAGGTAGGCTATGAAAACGGCCACGAATATACTGCCGAGAACCACCATGAAGTGGAAGCTGTAAAAGGATATGGCCACATTTGGTACTGCCTCTTCGGGGCTGGTCAGATAACCATAGCCCAAGTATTTTTTATGGCGGTTAAACTGGGCCAGGGCCGTGGCTGCCGCTGTTTCGTTGTGGGCGGCGCGTGCCTTTTTATAGGCGGCCAGTCCCTTGACGGCCAGGCGTCCCTGGCTCATTTTGTCGGCGGTGGACATGATGCCCT
>JAJSAA010000053.1 GCA_024274995.1 Deltaproteobacteria bacterium | reverse complement strand
ATCCACTGTAATACCGTTAAGGTGATAAAATGTGGTGCTTCTGGGACAGTTATTTTGTAGCGGCTTCTACCCATCATTTAGCTCTCCGTGTACGTTCCCACGCGGGAGCGTGGGAACGAGAATGGTTCACCAGCACCTCAGTCCATTCACCAACAAATAGTGACTATTTAGGTGTTACTGTAAACTGCCCTAAACGCCGAGCTGTTTTAACTGCTCCGATATGGAGTGCAACTAAACAGTTAGAATTAAATATAACCTGGCCGATATTCATCAAACCGCAGAGTAAAGATACTCACGATAATCAAAAGAGCAACAGAGACGTAAATACTAATTAAACCCCGCTTGTCGAAATTACCAGCAAAATTCATGGGGGGAGACGAGGTTGTCCGGGAACAGGTTTCTTAAAAGTTATACTGAAAGAAAAAAATAATTGTTGGCGGGCTGACAATAGAACTCAGGAGACTGATTTTGTTTTTCGCAGTTTCCGATTCGGATATTACAGAGTAATTGCAGAGGTGACTATGAAGTACTAACTCAAGCTGGTATGGATTTTTTAAAGATCAGACGCCCTGGCCTTTAACTCAGCAATCGCCAGGCCGTAGTCATCCCGGCCAAAGACGGCGGAGCCGGCGACAAAAATATTGGCTCCGGCTGCGGCAATGGCACCGATGGTATCCGGGCTTACCCCGCCATCTATCTCAATAGCTGTTGGGAGTTCCCGTGTCTCAATCATATTTTTTAACCCCTTTGTCTTGGCAATGGTGGACGGGATAAACTTTTGGCCCCCAAAACCTGGGTTGACGCTCATCAGCATAACTATATCAAGGTCATCTAAAATATAATCCAAAGTGCTGAGGGAAGTGGCGGGATTCAGTACCGCACCCGACTTGCAGCCCAACTCCTTTATCCGATGAATTGTACGATGGAGATGCCGGCAGGTCTCCACATGCACTGTAATCCAGTCAGCCCCGGCTGCGGCAAAATCATCTATATAGGCGTCTGGCTCCTCAATCATCAGATGAACATCCAGAACAGCGGTGGTAATCTTGCGTAAGGCTCGCACCACCAGCGGCCCAATCGTTATGTTAGGCACAAAATGGCCGTCCATGACATCAATATGGATTACGTCCGCTCCCTGTTCCAGGACAGAGTTTACCTCTTCACCAAGACGGGCAAAATCCGCCGATAAGATTGATGGGGCTATCATTAATTTCTGCATTTTTTACCCGTGTTTTTTGTCGGATTAAGAGCTCGGAAATGACGCATGTAATACGCCATTTTCTCATTTGTCTGCCGTCTCCTGCGGGCCCACCGTCACCAGCACATAATGATCGGGCTGAATATACTTGCGGGCCGCGGCCATGACTTGCGCCGGGGTTATTAGAGATAGAGCGTGAATATACTTGTTGCCGTAATCCTGGCCCAGATTATAGGTTTCATCGAGAGCCATATCCATGGCCTGAGAGGCGTGGGTTTGCAGGCCGAGTTCATAACGGCCAATCAGGATATTTCTGGCTTTTTCAAGTTCCTCGGAGCTTATTTGTACATCCCTAATCTTGGTCAGTTCCTGCCATACCGCCTTCACCGCCTCATCTTTTTTGTCTGGGCTGGTGCCGATATAAACCCCGAAGGAACCAGTATCAAGCCCCAGAAGCTCAAATGACGACAGGCTGTAGGCTAAACTCTGCTTATCACGCAGCTGCATAAAGAGACGGCCGCTCTGACCACTCAACACGGTATCCAGAATATCCAGGGCATAGCGGTCGGCACTCTTCAGAGAGGCCCCGAGAAAACCGATAATGATATGTACCTGTTCCTTGTCACGGGTAATATTGACTATTTTTGCCCCGTCAGGCGGCCGCGGCAGGAGAAACTCCTCATTTAGATCATCTCCGGTACCGTTATGCCAGCTGCCAAAGAGCCGCTTGACCTCCTCATATACCTCCTTGGCCTTGACCTTGCCGGCCACGGCCAGCACGAGATGGCGGGGCAGGGCGTGTTCCTCGTAGATATCACGAAGTTCAGGGGCGGTGAATTTCTCGATGGCCTTTTTAGAGCCCTCCATATTCAGACTATAGGGATGCGACTGGAAAAGGGTCTTGTTAAATTCGTTAAAGGCGAGTGAGGTCAGGGAATCCTCCTGCTGTTGCAGCACGGCGAGGCGTTCAGGCTTTATTTTAGCGGCCTCCTCAGCATCAAAGGCCGGGGTAATCAAAACATCCCGCATCAGGCTCAGCCCCTTATCAAAAAAACGAGCCAGGAAATCACCCTTGAGGCCAAAGGTGTTCTTACCGTTAAAGCCCTTGATCTCACCGGCCATATCGGCCAGTTTCAGGGCCATCTCGCGGCTGGACAATTTTGCCGTACCCCTGGGCAGAAGATCGCTGATAAAGGCAAAGGCGCCGTTAGTTGCCGCGGTCTCGGCCCTGGAACCGCCGGGGAAAACGGCTCTGATGGAGACGGTGGGATTCTGATCGTCCTCCCGGACGAGCAGGGTAATGCCGTTGTTTAGTTTAAAACGATGGATATTGCCGAGATAAGAGGGAATCAGAGAGATGGAAATACTGGCCTTGGCCGTTTTTTCTGCCGCCTTGATAATGCCCTCAACTGCCGCTCGCTTAAGCTCAAATTTAGAGCCCTTGGGGATAAGATAACCGGTCGTCAGGTTGTGACCGTTAAAATATTTACGGGCCACCCGGATGATATCCTCCCGGCTCACCGCCCGTACCTGAGCCAGATAATCGTCCTCATCTGGTTCGCCGCTCTGGGCCTCAAAGGCCCCCAACACTTGGGCCTCACCCTCAACCTGCTCCATATTGAAGACGAAATCGCTCTCTTCATTATACTTCACCCGCTCCAGTTCATCGTTATCCACCGGCACGTATTTTAATTTAAACAGTTCCACGAGAGACGCTTGCAGGGCCGCCTTGATATTATTTTCATCCAGAGTGGCCATTATCTCCAGAAGCCCCGGATACTTGGGGGTAAAGGCCGAAGCGTTTACCTGATAGACCAGCCCCTTTTTGTTCCGCAACTGGTTGTAAAGCCGGGAAGAATCATCCTGGCCCAGAATACCGGCAATGACATCCATAACCGGGGCATCGGCATCCTTGAAGGCGGGGGCAGGCATGGCCAGAGCCAGTTGGGGCAAATTAACATCCTCCCGCAGGTTAAAAAGCCGGAAGGTCTTCTGAGGTGGTTCCACCGGCAATTTCCCGGCCGGGGTATTATCCGCGGTCATGCCGTTAAAAAGTTCACCAGCCCGCCGCACCACATCCTGGTAATGCACATTACCCACCACCACCAGGGTAAAATTATTGGGATGATAATGTTTGGCCATATATTTCAAAATATCATTACGGTCAAAGGACGAAACACTCTTCACCGTGCCGATTACCGGCAGTCTGTAGGGATGAACCTTAAAGGCATGCTCCATGAGATCCTGAAAAAGTTTGATCTGAGGGCGGTCGTTACGCATACGAACCTCCTCCAGTACCACCTTTTTTTCCCTCTCTAATTCCTTGGGATCAAAGACCGAGTTCTGTACCGCGTCACTCAGGACATCCAGGCCAGTCTGCCAGTAACGGGCGGGCAGGGTGGCGTGATAAACCGTGTATTCATAAGAGGTGTAGGCGTTAATCTGGCCGCCTTTCTCTTCAATGGCCGCCGCCACCTCGCCGGGGCCGCGGGTCTTGGTGCCCTTGAAGATCATATGCTCAATTAAATGAGTTATGCCGCGTTCATTGTTGTCCTCGTAGATACTGCCAGCCTTGACCCAGAGCTGGACGGTGGCGGCCTTACCCTCCGGCACCTCACGGACAATGATGGTCATGCCGTTTTTCAGCTGGGTTTTGTAGAGGTGGGGCTTCAACATTTTGGCACTAGCATTGGTAGTCATAAATATCATTAAGAGGATTAAAGTAATAGAAGTAAAAAAAATGTTAAATTTTGTAATTTTTTTCATCAGTCCTGCCTCGGAGTTACGGCTCCTTTGCCCCGGCGGTAAAGCATAATGATTAGCCCGCCAAGTACCATTATGATACTTAGTAGCTGCCCCATGGTGAGAAAACCGAACAAAAAACCTATCTGGGAATCTGGCTGTCGAAAAAACTCGATAAAGATACGAAATATACCATAAAAAATCAAAAAAAATGCCAATATAAATCCAGAAGGCATCTTTCTATCCTGTAGGCGCCAGAGGATGACGAAGAGTACTACTCCCTCCAGCAGCATTTCATAAAGTTGCGAAGGATGACTGGGCAGCGGGCCGCCATTGGGAAAGACCATAGCCCAGGGCACCGTAGTTACCCGGCCGTAAAGCTCACCGTTAATAAAATTACCCAAGCGCCCCAGACCCAGACCGATGGGGGCTACCACAACATAAAGATCGGCGGTCTGCCAGAAATTCAGCTCATTCTTTTTGCAAAAAATGATTCCGGCGATTATAACAGCGATCAAGGCTCCGTGAAAAGACATGCCGCCATTCCAGGTGGCCAGAATCTCCAGGGGATATTCCAGGTAATAGGGCAGATTATAGATCAGGACATAGCCCAAGCGGCCGCCGATAATAACCGCGAGAATAAGCACAAAATTGAGATTCTCAAAATTGGCGGCGAGGTGTTTAAGCCCCAGGCGCTTAATCCGGCGCTGGACAAGATAATAGGCCGCAGAAAAGCCCAGAACGTACATCAGACCGTACCAGCGTACTTTAAGGGGGCCGATGGAAAAGATCACCGGGCGGATATGTGGGTAAGGAAGCATAATTTTACAGTTACTGATTTTTTTTTATGTTTTTTATTATTCCAGAATTACATATGATATATGACAGAATCCATGATTATCCAGCTCATTGCCGTTAACTGCCGCTATTCTCATTCCTGTCTGGCCCTCTTTTATGTCCGCCAGCAGTTAGAACGTCATCTCCCCAAGGCCCAGACCAGATTCAGGCAGTTTACGATCAACGACCCATATTATCCCACTCTGCTGCGGATAAGTACCCCGGAAACAACGGCATTCTTCTTCTCGGTATATATCTGGAACCACGCCTATCTGCACCGCCTGCTCACCGATCTCCACCAGTTACGGCCCCAGACCCCTATCGTCCTTGGCGGCCCTCAGGCCCTGGTGCTGCGGGAAGCCCTAAACTTTCAGCCCACGGTGGTGGATGGTGAAATTGAGGGGGTAAAGGCAAGTTTTTATACTGACCTGCGGGAAGGCAGACTGCAAATTGATTATCAATGCACCCCCGGCAGTTCTTTCCGCTCTCCTTATAAACGAGATGACTTCTGCCGCCAACTGAAAAATCGTAATATTTATTATGAATCCTCACGCGGCTGTCCATTCTCCTGCTCGTATTGCCTGTCGTCAGTGGGCCGGGGGGTGGTAAACCGTGATCTTCAGGAGACCAGAAAAGAGCTGACGGCTATTCTGCGCCATCAGCCCCAAATCATCCGTTTTGTGGATCGTACCTTTAACGCCGACGGCGGCCGGGCTCTGGCCATCTGGCGATTTCTGAGCGCCTCACACGCCGAAAGCCCTGCCACCTCTTTTCATTTTGAAATTGCCCCCGGCCTCTTTAACGAGGAGATGTTCGAATTTTTAGAGGGGCTGCCGGCGGGGCTCTTTCAGTTTGAAATCGGCATCCAGTCCACCAATAATGAGACACTGAAGGCCGTAAACCGGGTAATGGATCTCAAAAAAGCCAGCACCAATATCCGGCGCCTTACGGCCATGGCCAATATTCACCTCCATATTGATCTCATCCTGGGACTGCCCTATGATACCCGGCAAACTTTTGGCCGGTCGCTTAATGATGTCTTTGCCCTGGGCCCCCATTATATTCAGATGGGCTTATTAAAGGTACTGCCCGGTACCACCATCCACCGCCGCCGCCGGCAATTCGGCCTTATGGCCGCCGCTCTTCCCCCCTATGAGATCCTGGCCACCAAGTGGCTGGAAGATAAGGAGCTGGGCCGCCTTCTCTCGCTCGGAGAATGCCTGGAGGCCTTCCACAATAACCGTTTTTTTACCACTTTTTTTAATTATCTGCGCCAAATCGACGAGGATATTTTATTCTTTTTTAGTGAGTTGAGTGATTTTTGTCAAAAACGAGGCTTTTTCCAATTGGCTAATACCCAGGCCCTGCTCACCGAGACGCTGGTAGAGTTCACCGCCCGCTATCCCGGAACCGCCCTTATCAGAGAGGTGCTACTATATGACTGGCTGCATGCCGGGGGGCGCAGGCCGCCGCCATGCCTGCAGCCAGTGGATATGAAAGGGGCCAGGGATTACCTCTGGCACCATCTGCCGGATGAAGTAGAGGGGCTCTTTACTCAGCGTCAGCGCCATGCCTTCTTTAAAAAAGCCATCTTTCAGAGGTTCAGCGTTGAGACTCTGAAACTCGCCGGCCATAATATAAAGTCCAGCCAGCCTGAGGCCTACGCCGCCTTTCTACCGGTGACTACCGGTCTGCTCAAGCATCAGGAGACCAGGGTGATTTTAAAAGAATAAAATAGGGGGGACACCATACCTAACTTCAGGGAAAACAGGATTGAATTAAATATGGTGTCCCTGAATTTTCTGAATTTTTTCCCTTTTCATTATTTTCTTTCAACTGCCAGGACATCATCTGCGTTAAAAACATGTGTATCATCAGGGAGATTCACCGGATGTTTACACCTTGCCCCACCATCGTGAAGCAGGTTCCCATCGTTGCCCGCCAATTGTAAGCCGCGAGACTGACAGGCGTGCCAGTTCTTCCCATATTTCTGCTGTTTGCATTGTAATTTTTTGTTTTGAATCAGCATAAACTTCATCAGTTAAATCCTGTTCTAACAATGATTGATTGGGCAATACGATACTGTACGGAAATTTTCCGGATTCAATTGACGTCGGTGTCGCTGTGTGCTATTGTCGAAGAGTAGCAATGTAATTACCAACTAAAGAAAGGAGTCGATAATGGCCACTGCACGTTTAGACATGAGATTAAGTCCGGATGTTAAAGCTAAAGCTGAAAAGGCTTCTGCGCTTCTTGGGGTGAGAAGTTTAACCGAATATATCGTGAAATTAATTGATGAAAATTCAACAAAAGTCATTAAACAATACGAAAGCATGACGGTTGAAAATGATGTTTTCGATAATTTTATAAAGATATGTGAAGATCTACATGCACCGAATAAAAAGTTGGCAGATGCCGCTGCTTTTACCCAAAAGCAGGGGATCAAATGAAATATAGCAAAACCTTCGTTGAGCTAAACAAGGCCATTCACGATAGAGCCAGTTTTGATTGTAGTACTGTAGAATTAAACACTTTTTTACAAAGACATGCTTTCAGGCATATGAAGGTTGGTGTCAGTAAAACAATGGTTTTGCCTGCCACCGAAAAGCAATCGAACCAGAAATATCCTATTTGCTCGTTCTATACGATTGCTCCAAGTTCTATTCAGAGAGCAACTTTACCTCAGGATTTATCAAAAGCATTACCTAACTATCCGGTTCCTGTGTTTCTTATTGCCCAGTTGGCAGTAAACAAAAAGGTCCAAGGAGAACATTTGGGTAAAATAACAATTATAAAAGCTCTTGAGTTTTTGTGGCAAGTAAATCAAAAAATGCGTGCTTATACGGTAGTGGTTGATTGTATTAACGAATCCGTAGAAAAATTCTATCAGAAGTACGGGTTTCATTATCTATGTAAAAACCATGGTAAATCCAGAATGTTTCTACCAATGAAAACAGTAGAGCAATTGTTCTCCAACAGAAGATAACCGTTTGTTGGACAAGCCCGGCCTTGAAGCCATATAGAAAATATCTTTTTGGTGGGTGTCGTTGTTTTTTGGGAAAAACGAGGGCGTGAAGAGCCGTAAGAGGATGTTATTGATTCAGGATGGTGATATTCAAATAAAATTTCCTGTAAAAACAGGTTTCTTGTGGTTAAAAGGGCATTTTCTGGGGCAAGTTCCCTTGCCGCCTGTGGCTGGTTGTGTCACTTACCCGTTTCAGACGACCGGAAATACGGCGTGACACCCTGATTGGCTTTTGGTGTCAGGAAAACTTTAATCCCAAAAGCCGGATTTGCTATATACAGGGCTCTTGAGTTATTTTCCAAAAGTTTTCCTGACACCAAAAAATTGAAAATTCAGAAATTAGGCACTACAAGGTGCCACCTGAACTTCCTGTAGGTCAAGAGTCCTGAGTTTATAAAAAACGTAAAATGGCGAATTATTTTAGGTCTCCTATTGACAACGCTACCAATAAATTAACTATCGCTACAGTAGTGCCATGTAAGAACCTTGGCATTTATAAAAATTAGGAAACTTTAGTTCTGATTAGCGTTGAAGGTTTAGCTGTTAAACTAACTCAGCCCCCTTGTGTCAGCTTAATTATTATGAAAACGCATGAAATCATAGACGCCCCTCTTTTTACTCTTACGCCCCACCTCCCGCCAGGGGCAACAACCGGCAAACAAAACAATA
Source organism: Deltaproteobacteria bacterium (assembly GCA_024274995.1). GTDB lineage: Bacteria > Desulfobacterota > Desulfobulbia > Desulfobulbales > VMSU01 > JAADIV01. The sequence continues at coordinate 466 of JAJSAA010000053.1, read as the reverse complement.
ACTTCGTATCTCCCCGTAGGGGCTCCCCTTGTGGGTGCCCTGTATTTGGTCGCCACGTTCTATTTTGGGCGCCCATAAGGAGTGTCCTACCAATTTTTCATTTTCCATATCACGAATATCCATTAGTGGTGGATTTAAACATACAAATAATTAATCGTGGTCTGTCCCCCATTTCCCTCCCATTTCCCTCTTGGCAAGAAACCCTGCCATTGAAATAGCTGAAAAAACCATGGCGAAAGAAAATAGTTTAACTGTCAGCATACGACCTTCTTGGAGACCTGTATCAATCTTTACATCTATTCGTTCCATGATTTGATCTAACTTTACATTTACCTGGTCAAAACGTTTATCCACCTGTTCAAATCGCTTGTCTACTTGTTCAAAACGTTTATCCACCCGCTCAAATCGTCTGTCCATCTCAAGGCGTATTTCTTTCTGCCCCTCTTTAAGCTCGCTAATTTGATCT
>JAJSAA010000005.1 GCA_024274995.1 Deltaproteobacteria bacterium | reverse complement strand
CCATTTAGGACTTCTCGAATACCAAAGTATGCTTCGAAGTCCTAAATAAACAAACCTGGAGCACTGCTGAACAGTTACGCTCCGGGGTTTTCGTCACTTTCAGGCATCACGCTGAATAGTTACAATTTCATAAAGTTACACCAGTCCTGCGACCTCTGACCCTCAACGCAACACCCGTTTATCCCCGACCCTGATGGTGAGTTTCTGACGGTCAAAATATTCCAGCAGGGGGATAGAAAATTTCCGGGACAGGCCGGTCAAGGCCTTAAAGCCCTGGGCATCAATCTCGTTATCACGCTCCAGCACGGCCCGCAGACGTTCCTCAAGATCGGTGAGGCATTGCCGATGGAAATAAAGATTACCGCTAATCCGCTTCAGGCAGTCATCACGGATCAGAGTGTCAATAATTTCCCGCAGTAACTTTTCGGGCTGACCCTTAAAATGGGCCATAACCTCCTTAACGGTGGGCGGATTAAGCTTCGCGGCCCGAAACATCTCCTCAATCTCACGCTGAATGCCGCTGACATCAGCGGCCATGGCCACCTCATGACCACTTAGACGCACCAGGGACTGCTCCTGCTCAATAGTCCCGGCCTTGGCTAAATTATTCAGCAGGAGTTGAAAAAGTCTTGGCTCCAGCCCTTGCTGAAGGCGGGAGCGCAGCTCCTCCTTGCCCATGCCCTCCTTCAAGGGGTTATCCTGGTGAAATTGTTTGACAATCTCTATGGCATTATTCTCGAGAACGGCCATAATCCGAGCCCCGACATACCATTGACGTTCCGAATCAACCAACAATATACGGCGCTGCGACAGGGGCTGGCGCAGCACCTTGCTCAGGCGTTTGCCAAAGACCCCGGTGAGAATCTCTATATCATTATAGGTCAGGCCGTTTATGCCGCTTTCATCAAGATGAAATACGGCCAGCTCATCGGATTCGGCCCGGTAGGCCTGGAAAATTCGCGGGTTCTCGTCTCTGAAACGGCGGCGTTTACGGCTGACGCAGGGATTTAAAATCGTGCCGCCACCAATGGTAAATACCGGCGAATATGATCGAACCACATAACGGTCGCCGGGCCAGACCGCGGCCGCCTCCTCAAGAAGAAGCTGGACATTTAAAATATCGCCCGGCATCCCCTCCTCCTGCTCTAACAAGACCACCCGGCCCATGATCTCGGCGGTGCCGAGATGCACCCTGACCCGCGCCCGGTTCTTTAAATTTTTCTTGTTACTGGAGAGATAGGTAAATTCGGCATCCAGCATATAGGAAGGTCGCAGACAGCCGGGCGTAGCCAGAACCTCACCCCGATGAATGACCTCCATATCAAGGCCCTGAATGTTAATGGCCGTACGGTGGCCGGCCTCCACCTCTTCCACCTCCCGGCTGTGAATCTGGATACCCCGAATCCGGCCCCGGCCGCCCTGGGGATAGAGTTCAATCTCATCCCCCACGGCCACCCGCCCGGCAATAGAGGTACCGGTTACCACCGCCCCGAAGCCCTTCATGGAAAAAATCCGGTCAACGGGCAGCCGAAATGGCCCAGCGACGGCAGCCAAATCAGAATCCGCCACGAGACGATTGAGTTCGGTCTTTACCTCCTCAATCCCCTCGCCACTCACCGATGAGACCTTAAGCAAAGGGGCATTTTCCAGAAAACTGCCAGCAAAATACTCCCGAATATCCTCCTCCACCATTTCCAGCCAATCGGGCTCCACCATGTCGATCTTGGTGATGATAATCAGGCCCTGGCGCACCCCGAGCAGGCTGCATATCTCAAAGTGCTCCCGAGTCTGGGGCATAATCCCCTCGTCAGCGGCCACCACAAAGGCCACCAGATCAATACCAGCGGCTCCAGCCACCATGTTTTTGACAAACTTCTCGTGCCCCGGCACATCAATAATACCGAGACGATGCCCACAGGGCAGATCCAGAAAAGCGAAACCCAGCTCAATGGTGATACCGCGTTTCTTCTCCTCCCGCAGACGGTCGGTCTCAATGCCGGTAAGGGCTCTGACCAGACTGGTCTTACCATGATCCACATGCCCGGCAGTACCAAGAACTATCTCCCGCATAGCTTATAAGTCCCCGGTGCAATAAGGATTGGAGCGCTGCTCAATGCCGATAGTGGAGCTGTCGCCGCCGTAGCCGTGTCCGGGCCAGACAATGGAATCTTCAGGCAGAATCAGGAGACGCTCCTGAATGGATTTATTAAGCTCCTCCATGGAACCGCCGGGGAAATCCGTCCGGCCCACCCCGCCCACAAAGAGGGTATCGCCGGTGAAGAGATCCGGCTTATTATAGAGACAGATACCGCCAGGAGTATGACCAGGGGTATGAATCACCAATAGTTTTTCCTTTCCCAGACTGATAATATCGCCATCCCGCACCAGTTTATCAGGCGGCGGCGACTCGGGCAGCCCGAGGATGGAGAAATATTGCTTAGTCTCCGGCCGGGCAAAGAAGGCGGCATCATCTTCATGCATAACAATCTCCGCCCCCCAGGCCTCCTTTAAAGGCCCATTGGCGCAGACGTGATCAGGATGCCCGTGGGTGTTAATGATATATTTAACCACCAGGTTCTCCGCCGCCACTGCGGCCTTGATCTTGTCGATGGAGCCGCCCGGATCAATTACCGCCCCGATTTTGGTCTCAGGACAGCCAATTACATAACAACACACACTCATGGAACCGACCACGATCTGTTTGACAATCATATTTTACCTCTTGCGGTGCAAAGCGAATCAGGGCCGCCATTAATCATTAAGTTCAGGAATTGCAGTCGCAGGTACCGCCGCAGGCGCAACCGCCATCCGCCACCTTGAGAGAAGCCGGGGTGGCAGAGGTATTCTCGACCACATTATCAATCAGGGCCCCAAAGGCGGTAATTGCCGGGCTGCTATTGGTGGAGCTTAGATAAGGGCTACCCTCATCGCCGCCGATAACCACCAGGGGATCCATGGGAATACGACCCATAAAATTAATATCAAAATCCTTAGCGGTACGCTCACCACCACCGCTCTTAAAGACCTCCACCACATTATTGCAATGAGGACAGACAAGACCGCTCATATTCTCCACCAGACCAATTATTTTCATCTTGACATGGTTGCAGAAATTAATCGATTTCCTGACATCAGCCAGGGCGACGTCCTGGGGGGTAGTTACTACCAGGGCCTGGGCATCCTTGATGGTGTCAGCGATAGTCAGGGGCTCATCGCCAGTACCTGGAGGGGCGTCAATAATAAGATAATCCAGCTCACCCCAGTCCATATCAGCGATAAACTGGCGAATAGCCTGAATCTTTAAAGGCCCGCGCCAGATAATAGGATCATCACGATCCTCCATCATGTACTCCAGGGATATAACCTTGAGATTGTCGCCCACCCGCATGGTGGGGACGAGAGCACCCTGTTCCATAGAGGCGTCTTTTAAATTTTCATTCAAATTAAGCATCCGGCAGACGTCCGGGCCATGGAGATCCACATCCATTAAACCAACCTTAAAACCACGATTGGCGAGGCCCAGGGCCAGATTGGTAGAGACCGTGCTCTTGCCAACCCCGCCCTTGCCGCTCATTACCAGGATCTTGTGGGCGATCTTACCAAGTGAGACCTTGATCTCATTTTCCTGCTGGGCAATCTGGGCCTGCATATCAGACTGCGAGGGCCCGGAACCACAACTGGAGCTTTGACTGCTACAACTTCCACATGAACTGCTCATATTAGATCTCCTATTTGTCTTATAATCAGATAACTGTTCAGATGTACTCCATCTGAACAGTTATCTCTTACAATCAGTGGCCGCCAATATAACCTAAGGCGGCGGCTTTTAAAACACAAAACATAACGGTTCAACAGTACTCCAGATTCCTTCATTTGGAGTCTTCGCTTAAGCGGCCTTGCCAGCGTTAGTTTCGTACAAGCCCTTGGTTGCCTCACTCATTGGCTGTCGGAAAGCAACGGGCAAAACCTCCAGCCTGTCTAATTTATCAATGGTGTATGCCTTACCTGCCAGCAGTTTGGCGTGTCGAACCTCAATCTGGATTTCGCTGTTGGCAACACATTTAAAATCGTTCAGCATTGTACTATCCGCGTTAAAATGCCGGGAAGAGATAAGGATAAAATCATTTCCATAGACCCGAAAAGCGGTACTTTCAGGAAAAGCCGTCTGTAATTCAGCGGCAAACTTCTTAAAAAACTGATTCCCTTGATCCCAGCCGTGAAGTTTATTGTACTCTGGAACATTCAGAAGATGCAGCATATACATACAGGTATAGTGATTCAGATCTAAGTTGTTTAAAATGCTTTTCAGATAAACCTCATTGTACAGCCCGGTAAGTTTATCATTAAAGAAGTAGGAAAACCTCTTCTTCTCGAGATTGGTTACCGGGAGTTGGTTTATGCTCTTAGAAATCTTGATGCCTGACAACACCTTGACAGCCGCCTTTACAACCTCAGGATGAAACTGAGTACCACTGAAATCCCGCAGTTCATCCAAGGCTTGGGAAATTTCTTTTCTCGCTTTATATATACGGTTGGTAGTCATGGCGTCGAAGGCATCGCTCACCGTCATAATTCTTGAAAGTGGTGGAATATCATCCCCCCGCAGGCCGTCTGGATAGCCTTTGCCATCGTACCTTTCATGATGATGCAGAATTATCACGGCTAATTCTCTATACATCTCAATCTTTGAAAGCATCTCATAACCGGCGACGGGATGCAGTTTAATCAGGTCATAATCAAGAGTGGTCAATTTACCGGGTTTAAGCAGGACTGAATCCGGGGTGGCAATCTTGCCGATATCATGGAGGATAGCGGATTTATAGACCTTCTTTATATCCTCAAATTCAAAACCCATTTCCCGGGCAATAAGTTGACAGTAATTGGCGACACGCTCGGAATGCCCCGCCGTATAGGTATCTCTTTGCTCAATCATATCAACAAAAGAAAAAATTGTTTCTTCGTAATTGGCTGCCCGCTCGGCGGTGAGTTTTGTCACTGATTCCCTCTGCCTGAAGGAGTCAATGGCAAAGCTGATATCCCCGGCCAGATCAGCCAGCATTTCCTGCTCTTCCGGCGCGAAACCTTCTTTTCGCCAAGTATAAATACTCAAAGCCCCGAGTGACCCACCAGACTGAGGGGCACGTAGCGGAAGACTGATTATCGCCTGAAAATCCTTCATAGCGGCCCTGTCACGCCAAAAGTTCTGATCCGCCGCCTGAACAGCATTCTGGTAGATCACTATTCGGTTATGCCTGATACATTGAGCGACAGAGCTTGAGTAAAAGAAACCATCGGCATTAAAAACATCATAGGGCGGGTTAACAAGGGGCCGGCCCTCAACCTTCGAGGTATGAATTGTCTTGATTACATTATCTTCCAACAGACCGATCCAGCTAAAACCATAATGGCCGTGCTGCACAAATCGTACACAGGAGCTTTCCAGTAGACTGACAAGGTTTGGTGAGATAATCAGCAGCTTATTTATATGGGCAACCGTGCTGAGAATTTCCTGGAGATAGCGTTCCTTCTCCAGCAAAGCCCTGATTTTTTCCATACGTTGATCAACCGTACTTTCAAGGGTTTTATTAAAATTTTCTACTTTCTTTTTATCACGATTGGCCTTTTCGGTTATTAACCCCACCGGCACGGCGATGAAAAAAAGAAAGCCAATCCGCACCGTTAGATCGGTCCATTCGATATGAGCGGGTACGGAAATAATGCTGACCCCGTAACAGACAGCGGAAACAGCCGCGACGATTAAACCGAATTCAAGACCAAAATAGATGGTATGCAGACAGATAAGAAGGTAATAACCCAGGAAAAAGCTACTGACAAAATTCGTTTCCGTGTGAATCAGGTTTGACAGAAAAACCAGGTCAAGAACCAGGGAAGCCAGATACACCTTCTTTAAGAAGGCCGGTTTGAAAAAAATAATCAGATAGCAAAGGAGGCTGTAAGTAAAAAAGAAGATCAGAGACTTAAACAAAACAGTCTCTTCAGGCTGGGGAAGACGAACAATCAGGAGCCAGGAAATACCGCCGATAAGACTAAAAATACGCAACAGCAAAAAGGTGAGGTCAACCTCGTTGGTGGCGGCAACAACTTTTTTCCACTGTCTATGCAAAAAAATCATAATAAACCAGGATGGTAATTAAGTGAAATTCCACTTGCAGGGCACAATAAGCGTAAGCACTCAACGAACCACACTCTTGACTTTATAAACACACCTCAGAATGTAGCAGTACGACTACGAGCGTTTCAGGCAGATTACCATAGCGGGCCAGACCCACCCTCCATCGTTGGATGACGATACATCCTTTTCCATCGAGATGCCAAACAAAAAATGTAACCGGGCAACGGAACCATAAAAGATAAGAGGAGTTGCTTGACGAACCATATTGTTTGTGCCATCATTAGCGTACCGAAGTTTTGAGCTCTTACCAAACATCCACACTTACCATTTCCCATGCTCATTTGGCTGCAAGACAAAAAAAGGCTGTTCAACGTATTCCTCTTCTGCTCTGCCCTGGCTGTTCTGGGGTGTCTTTTCTTTAATGACATGCAGTACAAGATCAAACTATTAAGTAATGGCCAAGCGGTACCAATCAGCCAAATGCCTTATTACGGCTTTTTACCGGTACCGGGAACAGCAGCCAATGGTCAGGGTTACGGGGCCTTGGGCGCTGATTTTGCCCAGGTATATTTTTCTTCTCTCGCCCTCCAGCATGGCCAGAATGAATATAACCCGCGCAATCCGGCGTACAGAGACCCCCTTGGCCGCCGGCCGAATTATCCCCCCTTCGCCAACCGTTTAATCTCCCCGCTAACCAGGCTCCCTTATTATCAAGCCCTTATTACTCACGATATAGCCACATTTGCTCTCCTGATTACGGCCTCAGGGCTCATTTTATGGTTCAGCGGCCTGGGATCTTATATATGGCAGATAATTTTCGTTGATATCCTCCTCTATTTTTATACTCCTTTGGGATTTGCCCACCTCGAAAGAGGGCAATTCGATCTCCTCAGCGCTACCTGCTACCTGCTGATTATATATAATGTTTTATGCCATAAACGAGGGGCATGGCTCTATTCTACAGGAGCTGGGATTTTAGCCGCCATAAAATGGAGTGCCTTGCCGTTCCTTGGCACATTTTGTCTTGCCGCCCTCTTCTGCGCCGCCCGCAAAAAAGAGCGTATATATCATATTCTACCGTTACTGGTCGTCGCAGCCAGCATCTTGTTTTATCTGCCGGAGCTCAAAGAGTACTGGCCCAGCCTGCAGCGTTATGAAATTGAGGCCCGGCCGACAGGTCTGAGTTTCATGCTGCTCATGCCCGCCTGGGCGGCTAAATCCATCCAGACAGCCTCTGCTGTTTTGATAATAATACTCATTAGGCTGAAATCAGTAAATGGCAAAGAGCGAGCCGCGGAACTCTTCCGGGCCATCAGCCTGCCCTTTGCCATGGCCATGTTCATTCAGGGAATGTGTTTTGGAACTATATCCTATGAATACAGGATAGTCGGCCTGCTGGGGATTATTCCGGGCCTGGCAATATGGTTAGATAGATATGGCAGCAGAATAGGCGGGATATTAACCGCCATGGCAGTAGCAGCCTTTACCGCCTTTACAATATCAGCCTTCCGCATCTTTTATTTTCAGTTCTGGCCCATACCTGTTTTTACCTCACCGGTTATGGCCGCCACTTACCTCGCCTTTTCAATATTTTTTATCCTGCTCAGCATCATAATCATTTTCCAATACGGCAATCACCTTCCTGAAGTCAAGGCCGCTGGGGAAGCACCTACCTGAACAGCAACGATCTGAGGGTAACTTGTAGCCCCTGCTGAATAGTTACCTGACTATTTTATTCCGTTTCTTAGACAAGACCATCAGGACAACCAGCCCGAAGATGGACGAAAGAGCGGTTGCGGTTAAAATACCGGCCTTGGCCATTTCCTGGAAATCCAGGTTACTATAGGAAAGACCCGTAATAAAAATAGACATGGTAAACCCTATACCGCCCAACATACCTATCCCGAGAATATGGCCCCAATTCATGCCCTGGGCCAGAGGAGTTTTGAGAAGCTTAGCAGTAACGAAGGTAAAGATAAAAATGCCCAGGGGTTTCCCCAGAGTCAGGCCAAAAATAATGCCGAGAGACAGAGGGGTGGACAGAGTGGAATAGATTGTATTTAAATCAATATGCATCCCGGCATTGGCCAGGGCAAAAAGCGGCAGGATGAGCAGACTCACCCAGCTGCCTAAAAAGTGTTCGAGACGTTGCAGGGGGGTGATGGTCTTCGCACAGGCATTTTCTATATTTTGTACTGCGTTTAAATGGGATTGCTCGAGCAGAATAGTCCGACCACAATCACCCATACGGCAATTAAAGCGGCTGAGAGCCTTATTAACCACACGCAGAAAGCAGTCAGTATCGTAACGGCCGCGAGCCGGAATGAACATAGCCACCACCACACCGGCAACGGTGGCATGAATACCTGCCGCCATAAAAGAAAACCAGACCCCGGCCCCGAGGACGGCATAAACCAAGGTATATCTGATCCATAGCCAATTGGCGATGGCCAGCAAAACGAGGCAGACAGCGGCAATGACAAAATACTCCCAGGCAATTGCCTTTGTATAGAAAATGGCGATAACCAGAACCGCCCCCATGTCATCAGCAATGGCAAGGGCTGAGAGGAAGATTCTTACTCCATACGGCACCCGATTCTTGACCAGGCTTAAAACAGCCAGGGCAAAGGCGATATCAGTGGCCATGGGAATTCCCCAGCCAGCCGCAGTCTCGGTATTATAATTAAAGACGTAAAATATGAGCGCCGGCAGCAACATCCCCCCAATGGCAGCCGCCACCGGTAATACCGCCTTGCGAAAGGAGGAAAGCTCGCCAATCATGATTTCCCGTTTAATCTCAAGCCCCACGGTGAAGAAGAAGAGCGCCATCAGTAATTCATCAATCCAATGAAGTAAGCTCTTGCTGATACTTAGCGAACCTACACTTATAGACAGCGGAGTATGCCAGAAATGCTGGTAATGCTCCGGCGCCATACCGCTCCATAATAAGGCCAGTATGGTGGTGCACAGCAGCAGAACCCCGCCGGTGACAATTTTCTTGAAAAACTTTTGATACGGGCCACCAATCATGGGGAGTGCCGGGGCCTGCTCACATTCTGTTTCAAACATAATTTTTCATTTTTCCAAGTAGAGATGGGAAATTCTCTGGTATTCCCAAGATCAGCCGCCAGAACCCAAAGTCGGCGGCATAAAACTAAGGCAGAAGGGCTACCGAGTACTATTTTGGTCTTATATCTAACTTATTATATAAAAAAGGGGGGGGCGATTTCGGAGGGCGGGGAGAAGACAACGCCAGATCACTGGCTGTCAGTACTGCGCCGCTCAAACTAGGGCAGATATCTTTTGCTCAAGTACAGCCTCAGGAACCGCGCCTGCTATCTGGTCAACAAGCCCCCCGTTCTTAAAGAAAAGAAAACTCGGTACCCCACGAATATTAAAAAAAGATGCTGTTTGGGGATTCCGGCTGGTATCCAACTTGGCCACAATAATTTTACTAATGTATTTAGGAGCCAGGGCCTGAACGACGGGGGCCATCATTTGACAGGGTCCGCAGGTTGGCGAGAAAAAATCGACCAGAACCGGCAACGAGGCCTGTTTTACAAAACCAGCAAAGCTATAGTCATCAAGCTCCACCGGCACGGTTAGTTCCCGTAATGAAATTGGGGCCCCGCAATGCCCGCATTTAGGCCGGAGGTGCTGTTTATCCGCTGAAATTTTATTTTTTTTGGCGCATGAAGCGCAGGGAACAATAATGCTATTCACCGGTTCACTCTCCTTCTTAAATTCCTGTGACTGACGTCTTCAAAACAGATAAGGTCTTTAAATAAATTTGTCAACCGGCGAAAATCACTATTTTTACAATCCTGATAAAACTATATGTTTATTCAAAGAAAAAGGTAACTGCTTAGATGTGCTTCTGATTCGGAGTTTACACTTACCTGTTTATTTATGGTTTCGCAGCGTACTTGTGCTACTCAAGAAGCCATAAATGGGCAAATATGGGGTGCAACTAAGCAGTTACCAGTAAACAACCAATCAGTTTTAATGATACGGTTTCAAAAATCCTTTCTCTTATAGTTGCGCCAGCAAGATAAACCACCAAGCCCGTTTAAAATCAAGATGTATGTGATGATTGTAACAGTTCACCAGAAGCACTAAAATTTTATGCTGCCCTCAGTACTGTAACTAAAGTTTCCTAATTTTTATAAATGCCAAGGTTCTTACATAGCACTACTGTAGCGATAGTTAATTTATTTTTTGCGATGTTTGCCATGGAAATAGCAAAACCCCATTTTATTCTTCCTTGACGAACGAATTTTGCACCAAGATAAATGGTTGATTTTTCAGTAAGATACAATGCCTGAGACAATTTGCCATAAAAAATAATCAGGAAACT
>JAJSAA010000052.1 GCA_024274995.1 Deltaproteobacteria bacterium | reverse complement strand
GAATTTTCGCCAAACCATAAAGGGGGAATGCCGTACCTGTGATAAGGCCTCCGAATGTTATGGCTGTCGGGGGGCGGCCTACCAGTTGACCGGCGATTATCTCGAAGCCGACCCAACCTGCTGGTTAAATTCATCTTGTATGGATAAGCGGTAAAATTGTTATTTACGACGCCATCATTTATGAGAAGGTATATTATATTGGGGTAAGCGCTCAATTACGTGCAGCAGGGCGTTCGTGGAGCGCTTACATATTGTGGGGCTCGAAGGAGTCCTTGTTGATGATCAATTCATAACGGATGCGGGGATGGCCAAAAAGATATCGAAATGGAAAAGAAAGAAGCAGGCCAGGACTGATTATACTGCCTGCCCGGTGAAAGTTCTGGCCAATATTGCCGGGGGGAAGCTGGCTAAGGGTTGTTTTGGCCAAGCAATTGAGGCCTATAAGCAACTGGTGAAGAAAGATGGCAGCGGGAAATATAATTCCGCCCTTGGCAAGGCCTATAGGGGTCGTATTTTTGAACTTGCCGGTAAATGTATGTATAAGGAGGCCTTGGCGTTTTACAAAAACATGGTCTCTATAAGCGGGGTTGCCGACTATGAACTTCATCTGGTTCTTCTCTACAATTCAGGCCGGTTTGAGCAGGCTTTAGAAATTTATCCAGTGTATTTAAACACCGAGCCAAGGCCGCGCCATAAAGAAATAACTGTCTTTATGGCGGCTTTACTGCTTGCTAATGATGATAATGGTTTGGTGGGCAAACTTCCGGCCGAGTCCCTGGTGCGGGTGCATTACCCCTTTGCCGCCCAGGCTCTGGATGAATTTGAGGCTGGTAATTTTGCCGGGGCCGAAGAAAATCTCCAGAAAATTTCCTTTAAATCTCCCTATAAAGACTTCAGAATTATATTGCAGTCTCTGATGGCCGCAGGCCGGGGTGAAACGGGCAAGGCGGCCGCTCTGACTCGTAAAACAGCGGTAGAATCGCCATTTTATGTCCTGGCTTCCCCCTTGATAGAAAATAACGCTGACAAAATCGAGTCCCTAACCGCCGTAAAAGGGCCGGAGTTTGACTACCGCAGCGCCGTTTTTAATCTCCCCTCGTCAACTGCGTCCTTTTTGGTCGGCCTGAAGAAAAATCTTGCTAATCCTAACCAGTTTTTTGGATATCTTATAAAAAATACATCCTCGGCGGGGAAGCAGGTTGCCAGGGAATTGTGCCGCCAGCTTCTGCCACATGTACCCAACATGATGGAACGGTTTCAGAGAGAAGTCGGGCCGCTTGATAAATTTGAGCTCAGCCGGGTGCGGGCTTTATTCTGTGAAATAAATAATGATACTCTGGAGGCTGTTGAACAATGGCAGAGTTGCTTAGAGCTTCTGGGTAATGATAAAGATGATTTTATGATTGTGGGGGCTATTCTGCGCCATATATTCCACTTGGTGCAGGAGATACCTGATGCGGTCACCGGTCTGGACAAGAAGGCTATTCTGGCTGGCAGCCTGCGATATGACCCGCTTCATAAGCCAACCTATATGCAGCTTTTTCAGTTTTCTTTTCCGGTCAAAAAGCATTATTATTATCTCGTTGAGACAGCCGTTAAATGTTTTCCGAATGATGTCGATATTCTGCTTGAGGGAATCAAGGCCGCTGCCAGCAAGGGTACCTTTAAGAAAATGGCCCGGCTGGCCGCCAGATTACTGCGGATTGATCCGCTTAACAGTAAGGTTGGGGGGCTGTTAATTGAGGCTCATCTCAGCCATGGTCATAAACTCTACCGTGTTGGTAAAATAGAGCTGGCCCGGAAGGAATTTAAAGAGGCCCTGGAGGTTGACTGCCGCAATACGGACTTGAGTTTAGCGTTGATATGCGCTGGGCTTGTCAGCATGGTAACCGCTGACAGCGGTGAGGGCCGCCGGCTCCTGGCTCAGGGGTGGGAACAGGCGGGCTCGCGGCCAGCTGCCGCTTTAGCGGCGGCAATTGAGGCCCGTATACTAAAGGCCCCTGCCGCAATTTGCCGGGAGCTGGATAAAAATTTGGGGGCTGTTAATAAAACAGTACCACTGGTAGGTGATATTGCTGAAATTATAAACCTGATTAAGAAACTTGAGAGAACCAGCGGTGGTGAGGTTATGGATGCCTTTAAACTGTTAAAGACTTTTCTCAACAAAACGGCCGGATTTAAGTATGAGGAGGTTGAACTGCAAGGATATTGTGATTTTTTTCTTTCTCATAAAGAGTATGGATTTCTGACAAAATTTGCCGTAAGGGCAGTCGATATTTATCCCCGCAAACCTGTTTTTATCTATTATCATATTTTAGCTCTATCGGAGGATGGTAAAAAGCCGCTTAGTAAAAAATCGATCTGCCGGCTTGAAGAGGCCAAAGAGCTGGCCATGAAGCAGGATGATTTCGAGCTGCTGGATCTGATTGATGAATTAATGGACGATAACTGTTTAGCTGCACTCCATATTCGCCCATTTATGGCTTCTTGAGTAGCACAAGTACGCTGCGAAGCCATAAATGAACGAATCTGAAGCACATCTAAGCAGTTACAGCTCGGCGTTTAGGGCAATTTACAGTCACACCTAAATAGACTTCTGAGTTGTTCCGTCAAGGTTTTTTCTCGTTCCCACGCTCCCGCGTGGGAACGTACACGGAGAGCTAAATGATG
>JAJSAA010000051.1 GCA_024274995.1 Deltaproteobacteria bacterium | reverse complement strand
GCCTGAAACACGCTTCGGTGTCAGGCGTATCAGTAGGCAGGCGGTTAGGCATTATCGGGCCTTTTTGCCAAAGGCCTGGTCCGCAAGCTGCCGGTCTCTGGGCTTAAAGGTATTATCCGCCACCTCTTTCTGCACCACCTTCTGAAACAACTTAAACATCTTCAGCTCCTGGGGCTCGTCATGATAAAAGGTATTCCAGGCGTATTCAAAGAGCTCCTGTAGCCGTTCCGGACTCATATGTTTAGGCTGATAGACCACCTTGTCAGCGGAATAATCGTTCCAGTCATAGGAAAAAATTCTTTTTTGCTTCTCCAGCTCATCCGCCGCTCTGGTATGCGGAAATGGGGTAAGCACGGTGAATTCGGCCAGATCAAGCTCAATTTCAAGTAAAAAATCAACCAGCCTCTTAATATAATCTTCGGTATGAGTATCGAGCCCCAGGAGGATTGTGCCTTCAACTCCGATACCGTGATCATGATACCTTTTAATGCGCTCTTTGATGTAATCCGAGGTATCAAAAACCGCCTGATAGACATACCAGGCCCCGGCCTGGGCGGCCAGGTCAAGAACCTTCGGGTTATCTTCAATGGGATGTGAACACCACTTCTTTTTGAGGGGAATCATCTGCCGGAAAAGATCCATCTCCCATTCGGTGTCCTGCGACAGAGAGTTATCAACAATGAAGAGGCGGTTATTGTCGATGTCGGCGATCTCGGCAATAGCCTGGTCAACGGGCCGCGGCCGAAATTTTTTACCGCCGAGATAGGCTACGGCACAGGGGTAACAGTGGAAACGGCAGCCCCTTGAGGCGTGTACCAGATCAACCATCTGCACCCCTTTGTAATTATAAAGCCGCCGATCAAGAAGGTCCCGGCGGGCCGGGCCTACCAACTCAATGGGGGGCGGAGAGTCCATGTAATTATAACAAGGCTTTAAAGCCCCTTTACGAAAATCGGCAAACACCTCTTCCATCCGGCCCTCGGCTTCACCGAGAAATACCGAATCCGCATGCAGCATAGTTTCTTCGGCGTGAATCATGGTCGAGATTCCGCCAAAGAGAACCTTGGTCCCCTGTTTCCGGTAAATATCGGCAATCTCCCAGCCTCTCTTGGCCTGCAGGGTCAGCATCATTGAGATGCCGACAAATTCAACCGGGTCGCTAAAATCAATTTCCTGGAGGTTGTCATCAATGAACTCGACATCGACGTAATCAGGCAGGGCTGCGGCAAAAACCAAGGGGCCGTGGGGCGGCAGATGGAACTCGGTCTGGCGGCCTATTTTGGGCCATCTGGGGTATATTAATTTGAATTTCATAATTGCTTAGAGCTTTTGCGAACTGATAAGTTCCATCTTCAGGCTATAGGAGGCAGAGCCGTAGGCTTGAAGTTCCATGCGTTTTGGGGGCCGCCATTGTTTAACGAGTTGATGATTACCGCTTATCTGCCTGTTGCCGTCTCCCTGCGGCCAGGCCTCTATGGTTCGGATTTTACAGTGTTTTGAATTATATTGTTTAATCTCCCATCTTTGGGCGGGGAGAAGAATAATATCAGTACTCTGCCCGGCGGCGGCCTGGTAACGGCATAAGGCAGAGCCGTCGGCCAGTTTTCCGTACTGAACATTATCTCCTGGCGGGCTTAAGAACATCAGGCGCAGATCACGCATCAACCCCCGGCCAAAACCAGATTTGTCAAAAGGCGGCAGTGCTCTGGTGATTTTGAGACGACCATCAAAGCTGGCGGCAAACAGGGTAAACCCCTCAACCGTCATCAGGGCGGCATTAATTGAGCCCTTATCTATGACGCTCACCCCTATGGCCGTCCCCTTTCTGCCGCCTGGCATGGAAAATGTTATCAGGTGCACAAACTGCCATTTGCCATGGGGATAAACGGCCGTGCATTGTTTTGCCTGTTCAGGCGCCGCGGCAAGCGGGGAGGGGGTAATGGCTGGTTGAGGCGCGCATGAAGCTAAGGATAACAATAATAACAATATTCCCAATAAGCAGCCGGATATTCTCATTATTTATCGGTGAACAGAGACGCTTTTACGGTCTGGTTTATCTTCGCCTTACTAAAGGTCAGGCGGGTAAAAGAGGCCGGGCCTTCATAGATGGTGACGGAATCCAGCAGGCTGGGCTGGTTAGACAGTTTAAGCACAATGCGGTTGATCAGTCTAACAATGGCTTTATTCCTCGGGGTGAAAATAATGCGGTTATCCTTCTCCAGCTTGACCTTGAAGGTGGAGTCGGCGCTAAATTGGCCCTTCAGCCAATGGGTTATTTCCTGGAGAACAATCTGCATGGATGCCAAACCGGCCCCATGCTCTTCGACCATTCTGCCATCTTGCTGGATATATTTCTTGATCCTGCCGTCATGCATCAGCATTATGCTTCGTATTGGCGATTTATACTCCCATCGTAAAGAGTTTGGGGTCTGAAAGATAAAGATACCCTTTGAGATAAGCGGCCGGGCAAGAATCTTCAGGTGCGTTTCCTGGGTGAACTCAGCCTGTACCGATTTAAGGCGGCTGACATTCCGGTTGATGGCCGCCCAGCTTTCGGCTCGGCAGTGAACCGGCAGAGACAGCAATATCAGCAGGACAAGGATGTTTATAAACAATTTCATTGGCATATAGTCGGGCAGGTTAAGCGCTTGCTTGAGCAGACGGTTACGAGTTGAGGGTAAAATTTGCTGCCTTTGCTGAAGTTACGGTTATAGTGCTAAAACATACCGCCGTTAACGGAGATAGTCTGACCGGTGATATAAGAGGCGTCAGCGGAACAGAGAAACCTCACCACCTTGGCCACCTCTGCTGGTTTGCCAATTCTGGCCATGGGAATCAGGGCCTTGATGTTGGCAATGGGGGCATCTTTAACCATTGCCGTCTCAATGAGGCCGGGGGCGACAACATTAACTCTGATCCCCAGGCGGGCTACTTCACTTGCCACCGCCCGGCTGGCGGCAATCAGCCCGGCCTTGGCAGCCGCGTAATTTGCCTGGCCCCGATTGGCCATCAGGGCGGAGGCCGATGAAATTGAGACGATGGCCCCCCGGCGTTGACGCACCATTTTTTCCAGTACTGGCTGGGTAAGGTTGTAGAAGCCGTCTAAGCTGGTGCTGATCACCGACTGCCAGTTTTTCTTAGACATCATGACAAAGAGGCCATCGGCAATTATGCCGGCGTTATTGACCAGAATATCAATAGAGCCAAGTCTGGTGTGAATATCGTCAACCACCTGGCTGGAGGCCTCTGAATCACGCACATCAAACTGACTTATCTCAGCGGCACCGCCAGCCTCCTGTACCAGGGACAGGGTCTGTTCTGCCCCGGCTCTGTCCGACAGCTAGTTAATGACTATGTAATAATCTGATTTGGCTAATTCAAGGCTGATTGCGCGACCTATGCCCTTACTGGCTCCGGTTACAATGGCTGTTCTTTTTTCGGTGTTTTTATTAGTCATCTGAGGCCTGAAATAGTTGCAGAGTTACCTCGCCAATAATATCACCGTCTAAGCGTGATACGCTGGAGGTTATGCGTAGGTTGTCGTATTTATTGGAATTTTCTGAATGGGTAATAATTTTACTTGCGACGGGGATAAAATCACGATTGAACTCGGCCCTTTTGACGCCGACCAGCCAACCCATTTTAGATGATTCAGTACCCTTTTCCTGAATTCTGTCCCAGCCATTACAAACACCGGCACTCTGAGCCGCTACCTCTACAAGAATCAGAGACGAAACCCCGCTAACGGTTAATAACGGCCAGGATGGGTTTACGGTCGATGAGGTAATCGAATACTCCGGCGTAATCTCGACAATCTCATCAATAAGAATCATCCTGCCGCGATGCGGAATTAAATCCTCAATATTTATTTTGGCGAAATCTATCACATTATTGGGGGACGTCTATGATTTCATGCGTTTTGCGTAATAAGTTCAAAACACCCCTCTTGGGCAATTTTTTGCCCTCGCATAGATGAACGACTCGCTGCTGACTGGCTTATATTCAGTCGCCTGCCGATTTCGATGGTCGTCATGCCAAGCCTTCGATGGGCCCAAAAGCATAATAAACTTCGGGCCTTAACGGTTTGTGGTGATTTTCCCAAAGCCATTATTTGAGCAATGTCCATGGCCAGCACTTCCGCCACCCGCCGGGCTGTCCGATCAAAGTCATAGCCTTTGGCCTTTAATTCGTATTTCTCTTCAAATTCTTCTTCGGCGGACTTCAGCACATTTTTTACAAAATCACTGTCGCCTAAAATACGTTCATCTCCCTTAACTCGAATGCCAGCTTTCCGAAGTTCTTTGAGAGCCGTCCAGCCGCCGATACTCCTTAATAATCCTCCGCCCGTAAGAGCGGGATGCTCGCCTTCGGCAATCCCTTTTTCGACAAATATTCGATACCTTGGGCGGGCTAATCCTTTTTTTTGGGCAAACAGTTCATAAACATAATTGATATTCTGCCAGGTCTGTTTTGCTTTGTTCATAAGAACGCTGTGTCCGCACCATGGGTGTTCATCCAGCTTTGTCATATCTTTAACAACCCCGGCCCGCAAAGGGTTCAAATGAATATAACGCACCAGTTCCTTTAAATAGAGATCTTCCTGGCATAAAATAGATTTATAGCGATTTTGAAAAAGCTGCCCGTGTCGCTGGTATTTCCTGTTAAACCACAGGGCATATCCGGTGAGCAAACGGCTCATTAATACAGAAACTGGAATCAAACCGGTTCTCAGTAATAAATGCACATGGTTGGGGATCAGCGCCCATGCAAAACAATCGGTTTGAGTTTCAGGAATTAATTTTCCGAGCCGATTTAAAAAGTTCTGCCGGTCATAATCAGATATAAATATTTTATGACGTTCGATTCCCCTGACAATTATGTGATGCAGGGCTCCTGGTGCGTCTATTCTTGCTTTGCGTGGCATGGGCGATGTCTATCATATATAATCTTGGCGGTAAAGCATAATATCATAGACGTCCCCTAATTTGCTCCCTCGAAATGTAAGCGTTTCAGGGACGGACGCCCTGCTGTGCGTAATTAAGTACCCCGATAATACCCCTGTATATCTGGGTACTTAAGTGCGTGCAGCAGGGTGTTCATGGAGCGCTTACCTTTTTTGTCCGCCTGGCATCGAGGATAAGCAGCAGCAGAAAAATACTGCCCAGAGCCCCGAATAATGAGGTGTGGCGAAAGGTGTCTTGAAAAGAGAGACTTAGGGCCTTGATATCCTGGACTCGGGTCAGGAGGACATAACTGCGGGCCGCGGCCAGATCGTTGGGCATGAAGGCGGCTAACTTGTGCCCTGTGCTGGTAATGAAATTTAGCACATAATTATGGTTCTGGAGAATAGTTGTGCCGTCGTAATGGACGGCCTGTCTGAATTCCAGAGTGTTGGTGGCGATGGCAGTACCAAGGGAGCCGCCAAGAAAGCGGAGATAATGCATGATACTGACCCCCTGCGAGGTCTGAGGCCCCAGGTTGCCGAGAGCCATGGCTGAGACTGGGGCGAAAAAGGAACCCAAGGCGATGCCCAGGGGGATGGTGATGATGGCGGCTCGTATCGAAGGGGTATAGTAGTTCAACGATGGAATGAGGTAAAAACTGGTGATAAGAAAGATAATGGTACTGACCACCAGAACCTTGGGCGGCCCGAAACGGTCACTTAAGATACCGGCCACCGGCGACAGGATGGCGATGAAAATGGCAAAGGTGAGCATGTGGATGCCGGTGTCAAAGGTTCCGAGGTGCTTTACCGTCTCATAATAGAGGGGCAGAAGATAGAAGAGCTGGTAGATGGCGAGCCCCATGACCAGAAAATAAAAGCCCATGGACAGGGTGTACTGCCGGTTTTTAAAGATGCTCATATCAATGAGGGGGCGCTGGCTGAACATCTCGGTCAGGACGTAAAGAATCAGGGCCACGGCCGCCACAGCACCCAGGATCACAATGAGATTCGACTGTCCCCAGCCTAATTGCTGCCCCTTGGAGAGGAGAACCAGCAGGGCAATGGTAAAGGTGGCAATACAGAAGTAACTGATGAAATTGAAATGCAATTTCTGGCGGTGCCGCACGATGACGGGCAGAAAAAAGAAGGCGGCCACGATGTTCAAAATACCGGTGGGCAGGTTAATGAAAAAGACCCAGCGCCAGGAAAGATTCTGGGTGATCCAGCCGCCCACCGTGGGCCCTAATGACGGGGCGAAGCTTACTCCCATGGCGTAAATCCCCATGGCCAAGCCGTGTTTTTCCGGCGGATAGAGGGAAAAGAGAATGGTCTGGGCGCTGGCCATGATAAAGGCCTCCCCCAGGCCCTGCAGTACCCTGGAGCTGATTATCTGCGGCAGGGTGGAGGCCATTCCGCATAGGGCGCTGGCCGTGGTAAAGACTATTAGCCCGGCAATAAACACATTCTTCAGGCCGATGACCTTGCCTAAGCTGTGGGTCAGGAGCAGGCCCACAGCCGCCGCCGTCATGTAGGCGGTTATCACCCACTGTATGCCGTAGAGATCAGTAGACAGCGGCCCCATCATCTTGGGGATTACTACATCAACCACGGTGGTATCGAGGATGGCCATGAAGGCCCCGGTCATGATAATTACGGTCAAAAAGGCCCGGTAGCCCTTGGAGATGCGGGCGTAAATCGGTATGTCGTCTGCTTCTTCGAGGATCATGAGCCGTCTTTACTCCCGTCCACCGCGTTTTTCTGGTTTTCCTGACGCTTGATTTCAACCTCTCCGCCCATGCCGACCCGTAAGCGGGCCGTATTGCCCTTGGTGATTCTGATTCTGATCGGAATGCGCTGCGATACCTTGGTGAATTCGCCGGCGGAAATATCACGGGGAGCCAGGGCAAAGGTGGCGGCTGAAGCGGGCAGAATGGTTTCCACTACGCCCTTGTAGTCGTTCCCTGGATAGGCGTCGATGGTAATATTAACCGGTGAGCCGGGTTCCACTCCGGCCAGTTTTTGCTCCTCTAACAGAACTATCAGGTAAATATCCCCTGGGTTAATCAGGGAAAAGACTACCTTGCGGGGCGAAACCAGGGCGCCGGGGCTGACAAAGCGTTTGGCCACCCGGCCGTTTAAGGGGCTCTTTAAAACGCATTGGGCGAGATCATAGCGGGCGCTTTGGAGGGCGGCCTGGGTTTCTTTGATTTTGTCAGTCAGGACTTTAATCTCTTTCGTGGTTTCTTTAAGGCGCTGTTTTTCAACCGTGGTCAGTTGCAACTGGTATCGTGACGTCAGCACGGAGGCACCAATGGCTGCCGCCTGCTGGCGTAGAGCGTTTCTGGCCAGCTCTTTGGCCCGTAAGCTGGTGCTGACATTCTCGGCTTGACTATGGGAGACCGCCTGGCGGGGCAGAAGATTCTGGTAGCGGGCGTTATCCCTTTGCAGTTGTTCGATTTCAACTTCAGCGGCGGCGATCTGGAAGGTTACGGCACCTTTTTGTTTTTTCAGCTTCGTGAGACGTGAGGCGGCAATCTTCTGGTTCAAATTAGTTTCCTGGCGCAGACGCCGCAGAAAAAGTTTTTTGTTCTGACGTTTATTTTCAACGGCGGCGAGAGCGGCCTTGAGCTGTTCAACCGTCAGCCGGTAAGAGGTATCGTCTAAGCGGCCCAGCACCTCGCCTTCTCGCACCGGATCTCCCGCTTTTCTGTTGATTGTCTCGACGCGGCCGCTGACCCGGTTGAAGCCCACGGAAACCAGACTGTCGGTGCGGACAAAGACGGCATCGGTGACGGCGTAGGCCATTCGATGGCGGACAAAGCGGATGGCAATGACAATAATTATTACAGCACAGATAATTAGGATTATGGCGGCAATGAGGCGCCCGCGTGACGTATTGTTTTTTTGCATGATCTCTTGTGAAAATGGGTTATTTATTGGTTACGATTCATCGGGCATAAACCATTCCACCGCCAATCCAAAGGGGATTGCCAGCAGCAGAACCAGGGCTCCCCGAAGCAGGGCGAAGTGAAAGCCGAGGAACTCGGCCTCAATTGGCAGCATCTGTGGTTTAAGCGACCAGGCAGCCAGGACAATGGCGACGACGGCCCAGCGGGCTCCAAGTCGTCTCACGCTCATGAGTAACGGAAAAATGACGTATGAGGGGCCGACCAGCACCGCCCCGCAGCCCACTGCGATCAACAGCCCTCTAACCCCGCTCTTTTGTCCCAGCAGGGAGCCGATCAACTCGCGGCTTATTTTAACATTAATCAGGCCGATGAGGGCAAATACTGCCAGAATAATAATACTTATCGAAGCGAATAGATTTGCCCCATACTTTAAGGATTCTATGGTTTTGGTGGGAGAAACCGACCAGGCCCATATGTAAAGCAGAATGACTATCCCGGCCAGGCGCTGGCGCAATAAGCCCCGGAAAAAATAATTGATCCGGCTCACAACAGACCTCCTAATAACAGGCCTGACAAAAGCGCCGCAATCAGGGTCAGGAGATTACGGATGAGGGCGAATCGCCAGCTGAAAATTTTAGCCTCAAAGGGCAGGGTGATTATTCCCACTGAAATCCATGACATAATAAAGGCCGCCACTGCCGGCGGCCAGGCACCATCAGCTAAAAGTGAACCGGCAATGGGGTATGATGCCAGCGGTGGGCCGATGGAAATAGCGCCTAACAGTCCTCCTAACAACAGAGACA
Organism: Deltaproteobacteria bacterium; assembly: GCA_024274995.1. Classification (GTDB taxonomy): domain Bacteria; phylum Desulfobacterota; class Desulfobulbia; order Desulfobulbales; family VMSU01; genus JAADIV01. The sequence goes on along the minus strand of JAJSAA010000051.1, from coordinate 1,626 downwards.
AGGCTTTGTTTCCTTCCCCCAATACCGTCTCAATCAGCTTCGGCGGCAGAAATTCTTTAAAGAGACCGACCAGGGCGAAGATAGCCACTAAGAGCGGCAACAGGCTGCATAAAGTTTTGGCTCCCGTCTTGAGGGCGGTTCTGGCCTGTTGAGGATCGTGTCTGAATGACCAGAAATAGGTCAGAGCGACCAGAAACAGATAGATCAGGCCAATTTTGATAATATTCATGGTGCCAGTTTCTTCGGATGGGGGCCGGTGAAGGTGTAGCTGCCTTTGCTGGCGACTTTTTTATTCATTCAGCCCCTGCCTTTTTGCCTTGCACCTTTGAGGTCGGCATCCAGCCGCCGCCCAGGGCCTTGTAAAGTCGGATCAGGTCTGAGGTTACTGCCCCGGTGCTTTGGGCCAGCTTGTCGTCTAAGGAGAGCAGGGAGCGCTGAGCGTCCAGGACATTGGAGAAGTCGGTCAGCCCGGCCTGGTAACGGTCACGAGCCGCCTGCTCCGCTTTGGCGGCGGCTTTCGCGGCCTGGGCTAAGGCCTGATTGCTGGTTTCTTCCTTGACATAGGAGGTCAGGGTGTTTTCAACCTCCTCCACGGCGTTCAGCACTGTGGCCTGATAATGGATCAGGGCCTGTTCCTGGCGGGCATTTTCGACCTCGATTTGGCGGCGTATAGCCCCGGCATCAAAGATATTCCAGGATATGGAGGGCCCAAGCTGAAAAGTGCGGCTGGCCCATTTCGGTAGATTCTCAAGGCGCAGGGATTCCAGGCCAATAGAGCCGGTGAGCTGGAATTTGGGGTAGAGTGCCGCTTTGGCCACCCCGATACGGGCGGTCTGGGCTGCTAACTGCTGTTCGGCCCGGCGGATATCCGGCCGGCGGCGCAGGGTCTCGGCTGGTACACCTACCATGATGGCGGCGGGGGCTGCCGGCACCGGCGCGGGGGGGGCCAATTTGTTTTCTAAACTGCCGGGCCTTTGGCCGAGGAGTACGGCCAGCCGGTTCATGGCTCTGATTATTCCAGTCTCTAAGCGGGGGATTTGAGAGCGGGTTAACTCCATATTGGAGCGGGATTGTTCCAGGGCCAGTTCATCTATAAGCCCGGCCTGGTAACGGGATTGATTTAACTGGTAACTCTCCCGCTGGGCGGCAAGATTAGCCTTGGCTGCCTGCAAACGGGCCTGGTAGGTTCTGAGATCAACATAGTTGATACCAACCTCGGCCGTGAGGCTGACCATGACATCACGCATGGCCTCCCGACGGGCCTTGAGATCGGCCGCTGCCGCCTGTACGGCTCGCCGGCGGCCGCCGAATATATCCAATTCCCAGCCAGCATCAAAACCGGCGTTATAAAGATTGCTCTCGTCGCTTCGGCTGCTGCGGGATTTAATGGCACTGGCGGATGAATTGAGCTGGGGGAATAACCCGGCCCGGCTGATGCCCATGAGGGCCCTGGCCTCCCGTACTCGGCTGCGGGCCGTCTTTAAGTCCAGACTGCCCCGCAAGGCTTTATTCTCCAACTCCACCAGCAGGGGATCATGGAACACCGTCCACCAGCGGGCCAGGGTTTGCGGATTGGCAGGCCCTGGGTGCAGCCCCCCCGTTAATTCGGCATGCCAGGCGGCCGGG
>JAJSAA010000050.1 GCA_024274995.1 Deltaproteobacteria bacterium | reverse complement strand
TTTTTGAAGATGGTAAGCGCCATTATATTATGGGGCTGGCCCGTGATATAAGCGAGAGGATGAATGCCCTTAAAGATAAACATGCCTTGGAACTTCAGGTACAGCAGGCCCAGAAAATGGAGGCCATCGGTACTCTGGCCGGCGGCATTGCCCATGACTTTAATAATATCTTAACTGCCATTATGGGCTATAGTGAGCTGGCTCTTCTCGAGGTTGATAAGAATACCTCCCTGCATGGTCATTTGCAGCAGATCAAACAGGCTGGCAAGCGGGCTGTGGGGCTGGTGCGTCAGATTCTGACCTTCAGCCGTAAGCAGTATCAGGAGGTCAGCCCCCTGCAGATTTCGTTAATTGTCAAGGAGGCCTTAAAGTTGTTGCGGGCCTCAATCCCCACCACCATTGATATCAGGCAGGATATTCAGACCGAGGCCATGGTGCTGGCCGATCCGACTCAGATTCATCAGGTGATGATGAATATCTGTACCAACGCCTATTACGCCATGGCCGACAGGGGCGGTATGCTTACTGTATCCTTAAAGGAGGTTGGTTATGACCGGCCCATTAATGATGCCGGTGAGGAGGTGCCGCCCGGTCGTTATGTGGTGCTGAGCATAACCGATACCGGCCCCGGTATGAACAGAGAAACTCGTGAGCATATTTTCGAGCCCTATTTTACGACTAAGGAGAAGGGCAAGGGCACTGGTCTGGGACTGGCCGTGGTGCATGGCATTATCGAGTCTTGTCATGGCCGGATCGGGGTTTATAGTGAAGCGGGGCACGGTACGACTTTCAATATATATTTACCGGCTCTGAAGGGGGTTCCTGAAAAACGGCTGGCGGGCAAGAATGAGGAACCTGAATTACGAACTCAACAGGCGGAAAGGGTGGCCTTTGTGGACGATGAGGAGGCTATTCGTGATCTCGCGGTTCAGTTTCTGAGCCAGGCCGGCTACAGGGTTACGACCTTTGTAAATGGTCGTGAGGCCTGGGAGGCGATGAGAGCAGATATTACGGCCTGGGATCTCCTTATTACCGATCTGACCATGCCGGAGATGGTCGGCAGTCAACTCGCCGCTCTGGTTAAGACAATGCGGGCTGATTTACCGGTTATTATTTGTTCCGGCAACAACGCGGTAGTCAACGGCGATCTTAATAACGGAATTATATATGCCCATAAACCTCTGAGCCGGCGAAAATTTCTGGCCCTGACGGCCCAGGCTCTTGGAAAATCAGAGTCTGGGCTTGAGGAAGAAAAGATCAGCTCTTAAGGGTTGACCCTATATCTTTAACCTTCGCAACCTTTTCTTTGATAGCAGCAGCCTCTTTGAGACCAGGAATATTCTCCTCCAGCACGTTTTTGCCGCCTTCTTCCACATCATTAAGACCGGTTTTGAAGGCGCGGATGCCCTTGCCTAATCCGGCACCCAGCTCAGGTAATTTTTTACCGCCAAATACCAGAAAGGCGATTCCCAGGATAACAATTAATTCCGGTGTACCTAATCCAAACATAGCTTGTTGCTCCTTATCTTTTTGGTCTGAGAAAAGCTCAGGCCTTGTGTTCTGGTTCGTTGTCTTCTATCTTGTCGGGTTTATCATCCTTCTTGGTGGCATCTTTAAAGTTTTTGATGCCCTTACCGATTCCGGAGCCGATTTCAGGTAGTTTTCCGGCCCCGAATATTATGACTATAATAACCAGGATTACTAATAATTCCGGCATGCCGAGTCCAAACATATTACATTCCCCTGGTTATGTACTGTTTTTATTGTTGATCAACCCTTTACCCACTAATCAGTTTATGCAATAATAGCCACAATTGTCTGTTTAGGCAATGTTAAATTGATAGAAATAAAAAAGGTAATTATTCAGGTAAAAGAAATGAACATAAATGACTGGCTTCCTGTCTTTACTCAGCATGATATCATAATTAAGAGATTTATCATCCTGGCCTGTTACGCCTTATTAGCCAAGGCGGTTGATGTTTTTATCAACCGGGTATTAGGACGACTGGTGAAATTGTCAAGGATGGAACTTGACGATGAGATTCTGGGGATTATCCACAGCCCGGTTTACTGGACGGTGTTCTGCCTTGGTATTTTGCATGCCGTCTCCATTGCTCCCCTGCCGCCGCCCTGGGAGATAGTGCTGCCGGGTGCCGCCAAATCTGTCATTGTGGTTATCTGGTCGGTTACCGCCCTGAAAATTATTCGGCTGACTCTGCGCCAGAAAACACTGGAAACCTTGCTGCGCCGCCAGATTCCAGCTACTGCTTTTAATATTATTACCAAAATATTGAGGATTTTTCTCGTCATCTTTGCGGTGGCCTGGCTCCTCGGGGTCTGGCAGGTGGATCTGACCCCGTTTTTCGCCTCGGCGGGAATTGCGGGTATAGCCGTGGCTATGGCTGCCAAGGATTCCCTCTCCAATTTTTTTGGCGGATTAAGTATCTTCATGGATAATATATTCAAGGAGGGGGATTATATCGTTCTTGACAGCGGGGAGCGGGGTGAAGTGATGGAGGTCGGGATGCGCTCTACCCGGATTAAGACCCGTGATGATATTCTGATTACTATTCCTAATTCCATTCTGGCCAATACCAAAGTCATTAATGAGAGCGCCCCCATCCCCAGATTCAGAATAAAAATCCCGGTGGGAGTGGCCTATGGTAGCAGTCCGGAGATAGTGGGAGAGCTTTTGTTAGGTGTGGCCGCCAAAAGTTCATTGGTGAGCAGGGCGCCTGACGTTGAATCGCGGGTACGATTCAGGTCAATGGGGCCGTCCTCTCTTGATTTTGAGCTACTCTGCTGGGTGGATAACCCCCGCGACAAGGGGAGGGCGGCTCATGAACTTCTAACCGCCATTTATAAAGCCTTGGTTGAAGCCGGAATCAGCATTCCTTTTCCGCAGCTGGATGTTCATCTAATAAATTGAGGCAACTACCGCTCAGCAGTCCTCCAGGTTAGCCCTATTTGATCGGTATACGGTGGGCGCGGGGTGAAAAGTATATCTATCCTTGCTATTTCCCCCTTTCTATTCATATAATTTGGTAATTGAGGCAGCGGCCTGGTTCTCGTCCGTGGTCAGCGGTGTTCTTTTTTAATAACGAGGTGGTCTTATAATGTTCAAATCTATCAGCGTCAGCAGTCGTCTTATTATCGTCACCTGTCTATTGTTAAGTTTTGCCTTGGGTACCGGGCTCATGGGGCTGAAGGGGATGCGGGACAATAATCTTGTTTTGTCCTCAGTTTACAAGTATGAGATTAGCCCCTTGAACGACCTGCGGGCTTTAGATATCCTCGCCCATAACGGTCTGGTGCGGCCCGTTGATCAGTTGCTTTTTAAACAGATAGGCTGGGTTCAATGCCTGACAAGGGTCAATGAAAGCGTTCACGAGATGAATAAACGCTGGCGTTCCCTGCGGCAAATCAAAATAACGGATGCTGATTGGGTTAAGGGGCTTATTCCTCTAACCAATCTTTCAAAACAGGCCCTTGACCGTCTGTCCGTTATCCTGCAGGATCAGGATCGTGCTAAACTGGATGTCTTCTCGGATAAGGTTCTGGTTCCGTTGGCTGACCGCTATTCTGAGGTAACGGAGAGTCTGACGCAAAACAGGCTGGCGGCCATGGAGGGGCAGTATCAAAAGTCCCAGCGCCATTATCAGTGGGCTCGTAATGTATTTATTCTGTCGTTAATCCTTGGTGCCGTGATTGCCGGGATTATGATTTTTATGCTTATCAGCAGCATTAATAAACCATTAGCTGAGATAGCCCGGGCCGTGAAGAAGTTGATGAATGGTGATTTCAGCCATCGCCTGTCCTATGACCGTGATGATGAATTCGGGATATTGATCAAAGGGTTTAACAAAACGATGGATGACCTGGGCGGCTTGATTACCACTGTGGAAAAGTCTGGCATTCAGGTGACAAGCTCTATTACCGAGATTGCCGCCTCGGCCAAACAGCAGGAGGCCACGGTAAACGAGCACGCCGCCACCTCAAACGAGATTGCCGCCTCTACCACGGAGATTGCCGCCACCTCGGAAAATCTTATGGATACCATGTCCAAGGTCACGGATATGGTACACAACACCACCATGGCCGCCTCGCAAAGCCATAAACGGCTGCAGAATATTAATCGAATTATGAAGAAGATGGAGAATGCCGTGAACTCCATTGTCGGCAAGCTCTCCATCCTGAATGACAAGGCCGATAATATTGCCTTGATTACCAAGACTATTAACAAAATTGCCGATCAGACCAATCTCCTTTCTTTAAACGCCGCCATCGAGGCGGAAAAGGCGGGTGAGTATGGTGCCGGTTTCTCGGTGGTATCCTCGGAGATCAGACGGCTGGCCGATCAGACGGCGGTGGCCACCTTTGATATAGAGCAGACGGTAAATGAGGTACAGGCGGCGGTTAACAGCGGGGTAATGAGTATCGAAAAATTTGCTGATAATGTCCATCGTGGTTTCTCCGATATCCAGATAAGCTCCAACCAGATATCGGAGGTCATCAGTCAGGTTGAGGCCCTGCGGCCTCCCATTGAGATGGTGAATGAGGGGATTGAGGCCCAGTTCATGGGAGCTAAACAGATCAGCGAGGCAGTGAGCCAGTTGAATGAGGCGGCTCAGCAGATTGCCGAGACGGTGGGGCAGAGCAGCTCGGCCATTGACCAGTTAAGTATGGCCACCGATACCCTGCGTAACAGTGTGTCGCAATTCAATCTCAAGGGCGGTTCTCCGTCGTCAGATCCGCCTGTCTTCTGAAAATGCTGCTGGTCTTATTCAATATAGGGGTAGAGCGTTTTGCTCTTTCCTGCCATGCCGTGGTGGAAATTTTGCCTTTCCTGCGCTTACAGGAGGCCTCACCCCGGTGCGAAGAGATAAGCGGCTTGATAAATTATCGGGGCCGGCCGCTACCGGTTCTGGATTTGTGCAGGCATCTTGCTGGTTCTCTCTGCCGCCAAAGCCTGAGCAGCAGAATTATTGTCATTAATTACCAGGATGAGCGTACTTCTGGTAGCCGGGAGAGACGTCTGGGGCTGCTGGCGGAGAAGGTCACCGAAACGGTTGTGGTGGCGGAGGAATTGTTGGAGGCCTGTCTCCAGCGCGGGGCGGGGGAATTAAAGGCCAAACATTACTTAGATGCCAACCTCGTGGGCCGGGAGCTGGTGCAGTGGTTTGATCCCCAGGTTGAAATCCTGGCCATTCTTGGTGATCGGCTGGATCTGCTGCCATGACGGAAAGTAGTCATAACAGTCTGGAGGATAAATTACGGCGGGCCATGGGGATTGATTTGCAGACCGTGGGTCATAATTCTCTCCGCAACGCAGTTGCCCGGCGGATGCGGGTTCTTGATATCAAAGAGAGGCGGCAATACTATGAACTGACCGACGGCAGCGCGGCGGAATTAAATGAATTAATTGATGAGGTAGCGGTTAATGAGACCTGGTTCTTCCGGGATAATACGCCATTTCTGGTTTTGCAGCGTTATGCCCGTAATTGGCTAAAGAGGGGGCGTGGTTCATGCTTAAAGATATTAAGCATGCCCTGCGCCAGCGGTGAGGAACCATATTCCATCGCTATTGCCCTGCTGGAGGCCGGGGTTAATGGCCCATTGTTCAAAATTGATGCCATAGATATCAGCTATCGGGCTTTGCGCCTGGCTCGCCGGGGTATTTACGGCCGTAATTCCTTTCGGGGCTGCGATAATTTTTTTCAACGGAAATATTTTCAAAAAACCAAGGCCGGTTATGTGATTGCCAAATACATAAAGCACCCGGTTAATTTTCTCAGGGCTAATATTTTAGATGCCAGTCTTCCTATTTTAAACAATCGATATGATATTATATTCTGCCGTAATTTATTAATTTATCTTGATAAGGATAATCAAAAGCTGGTGGTGTCAATCCTGGATAACCTGCTGGTTGATGAGGGCCTGATCTTTACGGGTCATGCCGAACCGGGGGCCTTTGCCGACAGCGTGTTTATCCCGGCTCCCTATCCAAAGGCCTTTGCCCTGACCAGGAGGAGTGCCGCTGTCTCTAAACCTGATCCGGCTGATTATAACTGGCAGGTTTTCCCGCCTCCTCTGCCGGTTCAGCCTTTATTATCCACGGAATTAGATGTCGTTCGAGATCTGGCCGATGCCGGCCAGCATGAGGAGGCCATGGAGTGTTGTGAGCAGTATATCCGTCGGCACGGCCTGGATAAGGAGGCCTATCTCCTTATGGGGATGATTCTAACGGATATGGATGAACCCCGGTTAGCCATTCGTATGCTGAAGAAGGTCGTATATCTTGATCCCAATCTTGTTAGGGCTATTGACATGTTAGCCCTTCTTTACAAGGGGCTTGGAGATGATAATAATTACCGGGTTTTTAAACAGCGGGCGGGGCGGGTCGCGGCCCGGAAGCAGTCCGCCGGGAAGGTTAGTGAGTGAGATATGCCTGAATTCGATATAGATGACTGCTGGAACCGCATTGGCGAGCGGGCGGATAAAAAAATCCGCTGTCAACGCTTAACGGAGTTATCTCTCTGTCGCAACTGTCCGCATTTTATTGCCGCGGCTCGTCTCCTCCTTGACCGGCCTCTGCCGGATGAATATCAGGCCCAGCTTACTGAGGAATATGAGCAGCCAATTGTCAGGCCGTCAAAACATGGTAAAACCACCTTTGTCTTCAGGGCGGGATATGAATGGCTGGGGCTGCGGGCCTCTTTGATTAACGAGGTGGTGAATATGGGCCCCATACATTCCATACCTCACAAGAGCAGCCGCATATTCAGGGGGATTGTTAATGTCCGGGGCCGTCTTGAAATATGTGTATCCGTGGGCGGGGTGCTGCGTCTGGAACCCGCTTCTCAGCCCCCGAGGGCGGCTTCACCGGAGCGCCTCGTTGTGGTGGTTAAGGGAGGGCGGAGTGTGGTTTTCCCGGTGAGTGAGGTTCTGGGGCCGGTACAGTATGAGCAGGACGATATTTTGCCCCTGCCCATTACCATATCCGGTTCCAAGGCCGTTTATACCAAGGGTATTCTCCATTATGATGGCAAGGAAATAGGCCTTCTGGATGATGTCTTGCTTTTTCGTATTTTGATCAGGAATCTGGCATGAGCGGCGCTGAGAACTTAAACGATATATCTCTTCTTGATCTTTTTCTGATGGAATGCGGCCATCAATGTGAGATATTAAACGAACAATTGGATCTGCTGAAAAATAATGCTAATCCCCAGGCTGATTTCAGTGCCATGCAAAGGGCATTGCACTCAATCAAGGGTGCCGCCCGGATAATTGATCTAAGTTTGATTATTGAACTGACCCAAGCCCTGGAGAATGTTTTTCGACGACCATGGGGGTCGGTGCTTCCCTGGAATATTATTGAGGCCGCGGTTGATGAATTAAATATTTTAAGCCGTCTGTCGGGAGACGGCCTGCGCCTCAAGGTCAAAGAGCGGCGCAATATTATCAGTCAGTTGATTGAAAATCTTGGCGGGGAGACGAAAGCGGAAGGGCTGAAGGTGAGTTTTAACGGTGAAATTGAAAATCAGGCAGCTGAACCAAAACCGGAACCGTTGCCGCCCCTGTCCGCGGATCTCTTTGATATCTTTCGGCAGGATGCCGGTCAGCATTTAACCATGCTAAGTGAGAATATCCTTAAATTAGAGAGTAATCCCCATGACAGCCTGTTACTGACCGAGGGCATGCGAGCAGTTCATTCAATTAAGGGCGCGGCCCGTATCATTGAGTTGCATGATATTGTCGGTCTTACCCACGCCATGGAGGATGTGCTGGTCGGAATACAGGCGAACTCCAACTCTCTGTCACATTCCACCGTTGATATTCTGTTAGGAGCCTGTGATCTGCTGCAGGCGCTGATCAACAGCCGGGTCGCTGAGGTTGATCGATGGCTGACGGAGAACAGGGAAGTCGTGGCGGCCTGTATTAAGCGGCTAAGTGATGAGGGTTCTGGAATCACCGCCGCTGGGCCAGTACCAGCTCCTTTGCAAATACCGAGCAGTAAAGAGAGCGAAACGACAGACAAGGCTCAGAGCTTAAGGGTGTCGGCCCAGGGTATGGATCGGCTGATGAATTTGGCTGGAGAGGCCATAATTGAGGCCGAC
>JAJSAA010000049.1 GCA_024274995.1 Deltaproteobacteria bacterium | reverse complement strand
CCCGCTTCAGGGGCGGTGATTTCCTGGTATTTGGTAAAGAGACCAAAGGACTGCCGACGGATATTCTCGAGAGATACGCCCGGCAATGTTACACTATTCCGATGACAAACCCCCATATTCGCAGCCTTAACTTAGCAATGAGCGCCGGTATTGTGCTCTATGAAGCCCTGCGTCAGCAAGGATTATAAGAGCATGACAGATTACCCCGGCAAGAATTTGACAGGAATCCTGGTGAACCTATATTATTTATATAAGAATACAGCTTTACACCTTAAGCTATCAGTCATAAGTTTACAGTGTTCTCCGTTCTTGAGCATCCGGTATAGGGATACTCACGCAGGCATCCAATAATGTTTGCGTGCTGTTCAAAACCAGTCGTCAGGAGGCTCCAACCATGACACTCTTACATCAAAAATTACCCGCCTTAAAAAATATTAAAATACTCTTGGTTGATGATGATCCTGTAATTCTGACTCTAATGGCCAGTATTTTACGGAAAAATGGTTACCAGTTTGCCAGTGCCAATGACGGTCTTGAGGCCATTAAAAAAATGGAGCAGGAGACCTTCAACATTGTCATTACCGATATAAACATGCCGCGAATGAACGGTATGGAATTATTAAAGCATATTTTAGAATTTTCCCCCCAGACTGCGGTTATTGTCACCACCGGTTTCAGCCGAGAATATTCATATATGGATGTTATTAAGGCCGGGGCCATTGATTATATGACTAAGCCATTTGATACCGATGAACTCCTGGCCAAACTCCACCGGGTAATAAGAGAACAAACCATGACGGAGCAGTTGGAAAAGATGTCCATCTCCGATGGTCTCACCTCCTTATATAACCGCCGTTATTTTGACCTGAAGCTGATGGAGGAAATCCACCGCTCAAGCCGTCATAACTACCGAATTTTTCTGGCCTTTATTGATATTGACAACTTCAAGGGGTTTAATGATGAATACGGCCATCAGGCTGGCGACGAAGTTTTACAGGCCCTGGGTTTAATCATGTTTAACTGCGCCCGGCGCGGGGCTGACTGGGCATTTCGTTACGGCGGAGATGAATTTGCCATGCTGATCACCGAGACCTCAGAGGAGCAGGCCTTAATGATCTGTGAACGGATTAACAACAGCTACAGGGATAAAAAATTCGGCTCAACGTCTTTAAGTTTCGGTCTCGGAGAATTTAAACGTCACGCAGAGCTTGACTGGCATGAGGATATGCACCTCTTTTTGAAAAAAACCGATGATGCCATGTATAAGGCCAAAAATGGCGGTAAGAACAAGATAGTAATCGCAGATAGCTAAAAATTATTTGTAGCTATTTAGCTGTACCCATCTCGAAGTCTGTGCTTTCCTGAACAGTTACAGTTTGACAATTACTCTGCCCTTAAGACGCCCGGCTAGCATCTGGTCAATGGCATCACTTAGATCAGGTAAAACAATCTCAACGGCCATGTCCTCCAGAAAGTCAAAACGCCACTCCTTGGCCATCCGCTGCCATACGTGCTGCCGTTTAACCACCGGAGTAAGGGCGGAATCAATCCCGGCCAGAGTTATGCCCCGCAGAATAAAGGGATAGACGGTAAGATTAAGTTCTGGAGCGGCCACATTCCCGCAGCAGGTAACAATCCCACCGTAGCGGCAGGTCTTTAGAATTGCCTCAAGATAGGGGCCGCCCACCGTATCCACCGCCGCCGCCCAACGTTCCCTGAGCAAAGCGCGATTAGCGCCCACCGCTATCTTTTGGCGCTTAATGACCTCAGCGGCCCCGATAGCGGTGAGAAATTCATCCTCATCTTTGCCGCTGGCGGCGCTAACAGTATAACCGGAGGCCGCCAGCATGGCCACAGCCATACACCCCACCCCGCCGGTGGCCCCGGTAACCAGCACCCTGCCGTCCTCAGGGCGTACCCCGTGGCTGATAATCCGTTCCACGCCTTGGGCGGCGGTAAAACCTGCCGTGCCGTAAATCATGCTTTGGCGTAAATCCATCCCCCTGGGCAGTTTAACGGCCCACTGAGCCGGAACCCTGATATACTGGCCGAACCCCCCCGGGGTGTTCATGCCAAGATCAAAGCAGGAGACAATGACCTCATCTCCAGGCGCGAAAT
>JAJSAA010000048.1 GCA_024274995.1 Deltaproteobacteria bacterium | reverse complement strand
GCCAATGGCCGCGGCCATTGGCGCCGGTCTGCCCATTACCGAACCCACCGCCAATATGATTGTCGATATAGGCGGCGGCACCACCGAGGTAGCCGTCATCTCGCTGGCGGGAATTGTCTATTCTAGTTCAGTCCGGGTGGCGGGCGATAAAATGGATGATGCCATTCTCCATTATATAAAGCGAAAACACAACCTGGCCATCGGCGAGCACTCCGCCGAGGTAATCAAGACCACTCTCGCTGATATAATGCCCGAGGCTCCTCTTGAAACCATGGAGATAAAGGGCCGGGATCTGGTGTCCGGTGTTCCCAAGACCCTCACCATTGACTCCGAGGAGGTAAAGGAGGCCATAACAGAACAGATTGACGCCATTATTGAAGCAGTCAAGATGGCCCTGGAACTAACCCCGCCCGAGCTTTCCGCCGATATAGTTGACCAAGGAATCATGCTTACCGGCGGCGGCGCTCTGCTCCGTAACTTTGACAAACGCCTTAATAAAGAAACTGGTCTGCCGATAATCATCGCCGAAGACCCGCTGTCCTCGGTTGTTCTCGGCTCCGGTAAGGCCCTGGAAAATATCGGGGTGTTAAAGGATATTATGATTTCATGATAAGGCCCAGGGCATGAGGAGAAAAAAGAAACCGTCCCAGCCCATCAAGCTTGTTCTGATTATTGCTGTCCTGATCCCCCTGATTCTATACGTGGCTCTAACCTCAATCGGCCGACGGGAATTCAACATGCCGCACCGCCTGGCGTTAGAGGTCATGGGCCCAGTGCAGGGGACTTTTGCCAAGTCAATGTCTTTTGTTTCCGGCATATGGCAGCATTATATCAGCCTGACTAAAGTGGCAGTCGACAATGACCGGCTACGGCGTGAAATAGATAAATATCGTCAAAAAAATGCCGAATTCAGGGAGGCAGCCGCACTTAACGGTCAGTTACAAAAGCTCCTTGACCTCGACAAACGCCTTAAACTGCCTACTGTCACGGCGAGAATTGTCGGCCGGGATCCATCCCTGTGGTTTAAAACTCTGACAATTGATAAAGGCAGTACCTCAGGGATTAGTGCCGGAATGGCGGCGGTCACTCCGGATGGCGTCGCCGGTCAGGTAATAAACACATCACCTCATTATGCCAAAATCATGGCAGCCACCGATCCAAATTCGGCCATTGATGCCATTGTCCAGGACAACAGACTACAAGGCATAATAAAAGGAGATGGCCAAAATTATCGTCTGCGTTATGTTTTAAAAAACAGCCTGGTCAAAGTTAATGATACGATCATCACCTCCGGATTAGGCGGGGTATTCCCCAAGGGGCTGGTAATCGGCACGGTATCGAATGTATTAAGAGCTCGCCGGGGGATGTTTCTACAGATCAAGGTAAAACCCTCGATCAATCTCCATCACCTGGAATATCTGACAATTATATTACGAGGTAAACCGACACTTTAGGCCAAAAACCATGTTTATTAAATGCCGCTCAGACGTAAATGCCTTAAACCTGCGGCCAATAACGGTACGGATGCATGGTGTACCGCAACAGGCCTCGCCAGGTTGATTAGCTGAAGTTACAGGATTCTCTCATTTCTATGCGTTTTATATTATTTTTATCTCTGGGCTGCCTGTTTATCGGCCTGCAAACCACTATTTTCCAGGCCCTGCCCAAATGGATAGGAGTGCCTAATCTCCTTTTTCTGCTCATTATCTTTATCGCCCTCCGGGCCTCCATCACCCAGGGTGTACTGCTGATGATGATATGGGGCACCATCATGGGGGTGTTATCAGGTTATTTTTCCGGTCTTTACACCATCGCCTATCTCCTGATTTTTGTTATTGTCAAGGCTCTCGCCATGGGTCTGTCCATAGACGAAATCAACCATCAACCCCCCATCGTTGCCTTAAGCTTTCTTCTGGCCAATGGGATTATTTATATCTTTTCCTCCATGCTGGCCAGCAGCAGTCTCACTCCATGGCTATGGGGTGAAATTCTACAGCGCCTGCTGATTATAACCATCCTGGTCATTCCCGCCCACAAGATGTTCAGTCTCCTCTGGGATATAGGAATTAACAACGAAGATAACGGACTCCCCACCATATTCAGAAGTAAACAGGGGAACCGCCGTAGAACTGTCAGGCGTTGAAACAGACTACCTTGAAAAAATTCACCCCAGCCTCATTTCGAGATAAGAATAAGCAGAATTTAAACCAGCGGCCTGTTATATCCAGAATTCACCGCATGGATGAGAGCGAGCTCCAGGCCCTGAAGCGCCGAACCAATATTGTCATTTTTATTATCCTGGCCCTCTTTGGAATCCTCGTTGTCAGACTCTGGTTTCTACAGATCTTGCGCGGCTCGCAATACCTTAAGATGTCGGAGAATAATCGCATACGCCTGCAATGGCTGCCAGCCCCGCGCGGTAACATTCTCGACCGCAACGGCAGACCCTTAATCGTCAACCGGCCCTATTTTAATGTTACTTGGAACAAAGAGGATGCCCCTGATCCAGAGCTGATTATCCGCAAAATGGCCGCAATATTGAAAGTTAATGTCAGCGAAATTTTAAAGCGCATAAGGGAGGCTGCTGATTACCCCCGCCATCTCCCCATTCTACTCAAGGAGGATATCGACTGGCCGACCCTGGTCTATATTGAAAATCATCAATACGAACTACCAGGAATCCATATCGAAACCCTGCCCTCAAGAAAATACAACTTCGGCAATCTCGCTTCCCATCTCGTGGGCTATCTCGGCAGGATTAACGAAAAGGAATTAAAAAAATTTGGCGACAGCTACCTGCCCTCCGACCAGATTGGCAAAATGGGCATTGAACGGATATACGAGAAATTACTGCGGGGTGAAAAGGGCCGCCGCTATGTGGAGGTAGATGTCCACGGCTTTGAACAGCGGGAAATAATGGAACAGGCCCCCCTGCCGGGCAAGGATCTCAAACTGACCATCGACATTGATTTACAGCAAACCGCTGAACGAGCCTTGCGGGGTAAAGCCGGGGCCGTGGTAATGATGGAGGTAAACAGCGGCAAATTACTGGTTTTGGCCAGCTCCCCTCCCTTGCAATTACAAGAGTTCATCGGCGGCATTTCGAGTAAAAACTGGAAGGCCATGCTCAATGACCCCCTGAAGCCCTTTATAAACAAGACCATCCAGGGCCAGTACCCGCCAGGTTCCACCTACAAAATCGTTACGGCCCTGACGGGCCTGAGTGAGGGAGCCATTACCCCGGATACCATATTCAACTGTGCAGGATCGATGCTGCTCTACGGCCGCCGCTATCATTGCTGGAAACGCTCAGGACACGGGGCGGTAAATCTGAAAAAGGCCCTGCGTGAGTCCTGCGATATATATTTTTATCATGTCGGCCTCAAGGTCGGGGTGAACAACTTGGCGAAATATGCCATAAGCCTCGGTTTAGGCCACAAGACAGGCATCAATATGCCAAATGAGAAACCCGGCTTAGTTCCCACCAAGAGCTGGAAGAGACGACGTTATAAGCAGGAATGGCAGGAGGGAGAAACCATGTCGGTGGCCCTTGGCCAGGGGTTTAATCTGGTAACTCCGCTCCAAATCTGTGAGATGACCGCCGCCCTCGCTAATGGCGGCACCCGCTACCGACCGCAGTTTGTAGAATCCATCATAGATGCCGATGGCAAGATAGTAAAACCATTCCGCCCCATAATAGACGGTCACGCCATGGGCAGTAAACATTCTCTGGCCCTGATCCGGGCCGGTCTGGTGGCGGCGGTAAATGAAAAGCACGGCACCGGCCGCATCGCCAGAATGAAATCAATCATAGTGGGGGGTAAAACCGGCACCGCCCAGGTGGTGAGGCTGGCCCAATACCGCCATCTACCCGCCAAGGATATTCCCTATAAATACCGGGATCACGCCTGGTTTACCTGCTTCGCGCCCGCCGGTAAGCCGCAGATTGCCATCACCGTCCTCGTTGAGCACGGCCGCCATGGCGGTTCCGAGGCAGCGCCCATAGCCAAGGCATTATTAGAGCAATATTTTAACGGGAAAGCGGCTAAACCTCCCACAGACAAATAATCCGCCATGTTTCAATTTGACCGCCGTCTGATTTTAAATTTCGACTGGATTCTCCTGCTTACCGTGCTGGCCGTAATCGGCATGGGGCTGGTTAATCTTTATTCCGCCACCACCAACGGCTACACCTCATCGCATATCTTCATAAAGCAGATATATTTTTACATCATCGGACTGGGATTGGTTATCACAATTATAAGCGTGGATTACCGGGTGTTGATCAGTTGGAACTATGTATTTTACGGGGTAATTGTCCTGCTCCTGATCATGGCCAAATTCTTCGGCAACAGCGCCGGCGGAGCCCAGCGCTGGATCAACCTGGGCCTTTTTAAACTCCAGCCCTCAGAACCTGCCAAGTTGGCCATGGTTATCTGCCTCGCCAGTTATTATTATCGGAAGGATACCGGCAAGGGCTTCAGCTTAAGAGAATTGATTGCCCCCGGCCTGCTGGTAGGTATCCCCTTTGTACTCATTTTAAAACAGCCTGATCTCGGCACCGCCTTGATGATTGCCATGATTGCGGTCTCCATGACCCTCTTCGTCAAACTGCGCTGGAGTACCTTAATCATCATCATTACGGCTTGTATAATTATTGCCCCACTGGGCTGGAAGTTTGCCCTGAAACCATATCAGCAACAAAGAATAGAGACCTTTCTGCATCCAGAGGGCGACCCGTTAACCACCGGCTATCACATCATGCAGTCCAAGATAGCAGTGGGCTCGGGCCAGGCCTTTGGCAAGGGCTTTTTGAAGGGCTCACAGGCCCATTTGGATTTCTTGCCCGAGCATCATACCGATTTTGCCTTTTCGGTATGGGCGGAGGAGTTTGGTTTTGCCGGTTCGGTGTTTTTCCTGGCCTGTTACACCTTTATGCTGTTGCTCGGCCTGAACATCGCCCTCTCAGCCCGGGACAAATTTGGCGTTCTCCTGGCCTTTGGCATAGTGGCTCTCATCTTCTGGCAGGCCTTTATCAATCTGGCCATGATCTTAGGACTGCTGCCAGTGGTGGGCATGCCTCTGCCTCTTTTCAGTTATGGCGGTTCCTCACTATTGACCAATCTGGCCGGTATCGGCATACTCCTCAATATCCGCATGCGGCGTTTTATGGTTAAAACCACGTAAAAGAGTTCGTAACTTATAGTTGTTCCAAGAGATCAAAATAAATGATTATAGTTTGTGAATAAAAGAATGCATCTCCCCGTTACAAATATCCGTAACTTATCGTCGAACGATTTTAAATAGAGTTTTGGACGGGTGAGTGCTGTTGGTTCTAACGAATGCTCAGAAGCCG
>JAJSAA010000047.1 GCA_024274995.1 Deltaproteobacteria bacterium | reverse complement strand
ATAGTTTCAACCGTATAAGAGTAATGGGTCAGAATATTCAGCTGCATGGCGGCATCACGGCTGAAGGCCCGAAAGCCGCTGACTGCGTCCGGCAGATCAGCCCCGGACAACACCCGAACAATAGTACTGCCGAATTTTTGCAGAATCTTCTTGTGGAGTTCAAAATGGGGAATTTTGCTGGTCTGGCGGTCACCCACCACGATTTCAGCCCAGCCCGCCAGGATAGGGGCCACCAGCTTGGGGATATCCTGCCCCTTATACTGATTATCGCCATCCGTATTAACGATTATATCGGCACCGAGGCGCAGGCAGGCATCAATACCGGTGCGAAAGGCCGCCGCCAGTCCTTTATTATTGATATGGACAACTATGTGATCCACGCCAATCTCACGAGCGGTCTCAGCGGTGCGGTCGGTGCTGCCGTCATCAATAATGAGGATTTCCACCTCGTCGATGCCGTCAATCTGACGGGGGATATCCCGTACCGTCTGGGGCAGAGAATGTTCCTCATTGAGGCAGGGGATCTGGATGATTAATTTCATGATTGGTAATTATTCAGTTACCTGACCGGACAGCCCCGGCCTCTATTGTATAAGTAACAGGGCATCAATTACATTCAACATTCAGTCAACATCCTCATACGCCGGGCGATATTAAGCCGCAGATTAGCAGTATGAGCCTCCGGCACCCGGCAGGCGGCAAAGACCTCCGGCCAAGAGGCCAATTGTGCCGCCACATCGGCCAGAATTGTTCTGCACCGCTGCCCGGAGAGGCCAAAACCCCTTCCTTCCAGCAAAATATCATCACGGTTCAAATCTTGATGCTTGCCATTAACCCGCAGGATATGCTCATCTTGATATATATTGGGCACAATATCATAGGCCGGTGACAAACACCAGCCCTGTTCAGTATGGAGCATGGCAAAATTTTGCAAGTGATCATCGGTGTTCACCAGGGCAATGTTAACAATCATCTGCCGGTAAAACCCTTCGAGATCATCTTTGGGGCGCTGAGAAAAGCGGCTGATTACCCCGGCCAGGTCGGCATAAGAAACGCTGTAGTGATCCTCCACCCCGATAAGGGTTCTAAAACTCACCAGAGCGTTACGGCCTCCGGCAGGCGTTACGTCAAAACGATGAATAAGGAGAATATCCAGGCCGCCCGCCTTCTCCCGCCTTATTTCAGGGACTTCAAGCCCGGCTCTAAGGGCCAGAGTAAGCCCGGCCTCTTCCAGGGCCACAAACAATTCCGGGTGCGGGTCTTGACGACTGGCAAATTTTGCCAGCCACATACTGTTATCAATGGTTGTCAGAACCTTTGGGCGCGCCCCGCCGGCCGAACTGCCGCAGGCCAGTAAATGACGCAGTTCAGCGCTGTCAACGGTAATGGAGTTCTCCAGAGCCGCCGCTTCAGCCATTGCCTTGGCAATATCATTGAAATCAATACTGCCGCCGCCCGGCGTCGGCAGGGCCTCACGTTCGGAGAACAATAAACGGCCGAGACCGCCGCCTCCCAGGGCCAAAAGCAGATGAACCGGGGCATAAGGCTGCTCCAACCCGCCTTTACGAGCCAGGATATGACGTCCCCAGGCATCGGGCAGGGAATCATCAAAAACCTCCGGCATGCCAAGTTCATGATTAACCGCCGTAAACACCCCGTTACGCAGAGGTAGATGCACCGGATCCAGGGGGTAGGCCAGGGGATTTCTGAGATAGTCCTCAGCATAGCGGAAAAAGCCCTCATAGTTACCGCGATTATACAAGTTCCGCGACAACAGACGCCCCACCGGCACAATCAGACCGTCAGTGAAAACAGCATAGACGTATAGATTTACCTCGGCCTTCATTTTTTCCTGACCCGTGTTTTCCGCAGCTTATTGAGCTGCCGTTGTTTTTCATCGTACTCCACGAAGGGGTCAACCGGCATAATCAAGGCCTGGCTCCAGGTGTCCATAAGCCCCAGAATGGAACTTACCCTGATCCATTTGCCCAGGGCCACGGAGGCTTCTCCCCGCTCCATACGGGCCAGCAGCTGACGAGATACACCTGCCCTGACTCCCAGGCCTTCCTGGGTCTCCCGCCTCTCAATCCGGGCCTTCCGCAACCGCAGTCCAAGTTCCCGAAAAAAATCTTTTTCATTCTGTTTTAAGCCCATAATCCACCTCTTTAGTGAATTATATTCATTACATTATACAACTGTCAAGGGCTTTGTGTTACACAAAACAAACATTATCTAAAAGAAGACCTGACTTTTATTATGCCCTCATCTTGCCATAATGTCTGTCGAGCCAGTCACGATAACTGCCATCCATTACCGCCCGCCACCAGGGTTCGTTATCCAACATCCAGGCGATGGTTCTGCGAATCCCCGTTGCAAAGGATTCCTGCGGGACGTAGCCCAACTCCGCCCGGCACTTAGCGGCATCAATGGCGTAACGACGGTCATGGCCCAGACGATCCTTGACATGGGTAATCAAACTCGCCGCCTTCAGGCCCCGAACCTGGGGGGCATCCGGAAAGCGGGCCTTTAAGCCCTCATCAACGGCAAATTGCTCATCCATGAGGCCGCAGATCAGCCTCACTATATCAATATTAGTCCACTCATTATTGCCGCCAACATTATAGACCCCGCCCACTACGCCCTTTTTTAAAACCAGATCAATCCCCCGGCAGTGATCATCCACATAGAGCCAGTCACGAATATTTTGACCATCACCGTAAATGGGCAGGGGCCTGTTAGTCAGAATATTAACAACAACCAGAGGAATCAACTTCTCGGGAAATTGATACGGCCCATAATTATTTGAGCAATTACTAATAGTTACCTGCAGACCATAGGTGTGATGATAGGAACGGACAAGATGATCGGAGGCGGCCTTACTGGCCGAATAGGGTGAATTAGGGGCGTAGGCCGTAGTCTCAGCAAAGGGCGGGTCATCCGGTTCCAGGGAGCCGTAAACCTCATCGGTGGAGACGTGATGAAAACGATGATCCCGGCCGCTGCCGGTCAGCCATACCTCCCGCGCAGCCTTCAGCATGCTGTGGGTGCCGACAATATTGGTCTCAATAAAGGCATCCGGGCCATGAATGGAGCGGTCAACATGGGATTCGGCCGCGAAATGAACAATAGTATCAATTTCATGTTCCCGTAACAGACCTTCAGTTAGTGCCTGATCGAGGATATTGCCATGCACAAAATGAAAATTCCGATAATCCTTAACCGCTTCCAGGTTAGCCGGATTACCGGCGTAGGTCAGGGCGTCCAGCACCACCAGCGTATCGGCGGGATATTCCCGCCGCCAATAATGGACAAAATTAGCCCCGATAAATCCGGCCCCGCCGGTAACAAGTATTTTAGACATTTTTCAATTCTGCCAGCATTTTTTTTAAATTAAACCGCCAATGCGGGGCACTAACGCCAAGTTCTCCCCACAGGCTGGTCTTATCCAGTACCGAATAAGGCGGCCGCCGGGCCTGAGTCGGATAATCTTCAGTACGCAGGGGCCTGATGAACGTCTCCCGCCTCAAAATTCCCAAGGCCAGAGCCTCTTCCTGAATGGCGCAGGCAAAATCGTACCAGGAGGCCACCCCGGCATCCGTCCAGTGATAGACCCCGGTCAGTTTTTGAACCGCCGCCTGCCAAAGGGCCTGAGCCAGCCCCCCGGCCCAGGTGGGGCTGCCAATTTGATCGGCCACTACCCCCAGCTCCTTACGCCCGTCCATAAGACGAAGCATGGTTTTGACAAAATTATTACCGTGCGATGAATATACCCAGGCCGTGCGGATAATGGCGGCATCCGGGCATTTGATTAGCAGCAACCTTTCCCCGGCCAGCTTACTTGCCCCGTAAACCCCGGTGGGATTAGGGACATCAGCGGGCAGATAAGGACGGTAATGGCAGCCGTCAAAGATAAAATCTGTCGAGACATGAATTATCCCGGCGCCAAGTGCCGCGGCTGCGGCGGCCAGATGAGCCGCCCCATCCCGGTTAACGGCCATGGCCAGCTCCACCTCACTTTCGGCTCTGTCCACCGCCGTATAGGCTGCGGCATTGATTATTATTTCCGGGGCCAGACGGGCTGTAAGCTCATCCACCTGCGGCTTACTGGTAATATCAAGCTCCGCCGAATTACAGGCCGTAAACTCAATTCCCGCCGGAACCGCGCGCTGTAATTCCCAGCCCAGTTGACCGTCAGCCCCTGTGATTAAGACTTTCATTTTTGTTTTTCCTGCCTTATGTCCCTGGTGTAGAGGGAGATTACCCGTAAGCGCTCCATGAACACCATGCTGCATGCGCTTACGATTACTCTGTCTTCCGGCAACAATTCAAGGCATCCCTCAAATAAATCCCGGCCTCATCCTTGGCGGAGAGTACCGGGGCGGCACCATGAGCCAGGGGCCAGGCTATAGACAGATCAGGATCATTCCACCGAATACAGCGTTCATACTCCGGGGCGTAAAATGCCGTGCATTTATAGACAAATTCGGCGTAATCGCTCAGCACATAGAAACCGTGGGCAAAACCGGGCGGTACCCAGAGCATCCGTTTGTTATCGCTGCTTAAGACCTCGCCCACCCACTTGCCGTATGTGGGCGAACCCCGCCTGATATCCACCGCCACATCAAATACCTCACCGCTGATTACCCGCACCAGCTTGCCCTGGGTCTGCTTTATCTGATAATGCAGACCGCGCAGAATACCCCTGCTGGAGCGGCTGTGATTATCCTGGACAAAGGGCAGGTCAATACCGGCGGCGGCAAATTTATCGGCCCGCCAGGTCTCCATAAAAAAGCCGCGGTGGTCACCAAAAACCCGGGGCTCAATCAACACTATATCAGCGATTTTTGTGGGGATGAATTTCATTGCCGCCCCTCCTCTTCAACAATCCGCAAGAGATAACGGCCATAACCATTCTTGCTGAGGGTCTCGGCCAGATGGGATAACTGCGCCAGATCAATATAGCACATCCGATAGGCAATCTCCTCGAGACAGGCCAGCTTCAGCCCCTGGCGATCCTCCATAACCTTGATAAAATTACCAGCATCCAGCAGTGAGGCATGGGTGCCGGTATCCAGCCAGGCCATGCCCCGGCCCAGACGCTCCACCCGCAGTTGGCCACGCCGCAGATAGGCATTGTTAATATCGGTTATCTCCAGTTCTCCACGGGCCGAAGGCTTGATCTGGCGGGCGATGGAGACCACATCATTATCATAGAAATACAGGCCGGTGACAGCGTAATTTGATTTTGGCTGTTCAGGCTTTTCCTCAATGGATATCACCCGGCCCGTATCGTCAAAACTGACCACCCCGTAACGCTCTGGATCACGGACATAATAGCCGAACACCGTGGCCCCGGCGCTTAAACAGGCATTTTTTTGCAGAATATCAGAAAAGCCCTCACCGTAAAAAATATTATCGCCCAGGATGAGACACACCGTATCGGAGCCGATAAAATCCGCCCCGATAATAAAGGCCTGAGCCAACCCCTCAGGCCGGGGCTGAATGGCATAGGCCAGGCTTATTCCCCATTGCGAGCCGTCACCCAGCAGGCGCTTGAACTGTTCATTATCCTCCGGGGTGGTAATCAGAAGAATATTCCTGATCCCGGCTAACATCTGAATAGCGAGAGGGTAATAGATCATTGGTTTATCATAAACCGGCATCAACTGCTTACTCACCGACTTGGTAAGCGGGTAAAGCCTGGTTCCTGAGCCGCCCGCCAGAATAATTCCCTTCATCAATTCTTCCCTTTATGTAACATCTATGCCCGGCTGCCCAGACATAACGAAACATGAAAATCTTGCCAAGGCCAATAGCCCTGAAAGGTGACTTTCATACAAATTATTATGAAGCGGTGTGCCGATTTTCAGTAAAATACCGGCAGATTCTACCGCCCGCTGACAGTTCTGTAAAATCATCAAAATTCCGAATTCCCAATTCGATCCGCATAGTATATAATAATTACGCTTAGATAAACTACTTTTTCACAAGGAGCACTATGAGACGCTTATTCGGTACCGATGGAGTACGGGGGACAGCCAATATCTACCCAATGACCAGCGAAATTTCCATGCAGATCGGCCGGGCCATCGCCTTTCAGGTCAGAGACCAGCGCCAAGGCCATCGCATTGTCATCGGCAAGGACACCAGGATCTCCGGCTATATGATTGAAAACGCCCTGGCCTCCGGAATCTGTTCCATGGGGGTTGATGTCCTGCTGGTGGGGCCGCTGCCCACCCCCGGAATCGCCTTTATCACTCACTCCATGCGGGCCGATGCCGGGGTAGTAATCTCCGCCTCTCATAATCCGTTTCAGGATAATGGCATCAAGATATTCTCCCGGAGCGGCTTTAAGCTCCCAGATGATAAAGAGGCCGATATCGAAGATCTGATTTTCTCCCAGAAAATGGCCGCTCTACGGCCGGTAGCCGACGAGATAGGCAAGGCCAGCCGCTTGGATGATGCCAAGGGCCGCTATATCGTTTTCTTAAAAAATACCTTCCCCGCCAAATACACCCTGGATGACTTCCATATCGTCCTGGACTGCGCCCATGGAGCTACCTATGGTGTGGCACCCCATGTTTTTTCAGAGCTGGGAGCCAGGGTAACCGCCATAGGTGTTCACCCGGACGGCAAGAACATCAACGACAAATGCGGCGCCCTGCACCCGGAACGGGTAGCGGAGAAGGTCAAAGAACTCGGCGCCGACATCGGTATCGCTTTAGATGGTGACGGTGACCGTCTCATCGTGGTTGATGAAGGCGGCAGAGTAGTGGATGGCGACCACATTATGGCGGTCTGCGCCGCCGAACTTATGGCCATAAAAAAACTCAAAAAGAAGACCCTGGTCACCACGGTGATGAGCAATATGGGCCTTGAAGCCGCCATGCAGAAAATAGGCGCCCATCTAATCCGCACCCCGGTGGGCGACCGCTATGTCGTGGAAGAGATGCGCAAACAGGGTTACAGCTTTGGCGGCGAGCAGTCCGGCCACCTGATTTTTCTGGAACATTCCACCACTGGTGATGGTATCCTCGCCGCTCTCCAGCTCATGGCCATCATGAAAAAACGCAACAAACCTTTATCGGAATTAGCCAAAATCATGGAGGCCTTCCCCCAGACCCTGACCAATGTCCGCACCGCCAGACGCCTTGACCTGACCTTAGTGCCCGGCCTCCAGCCCGCCATAAAAAAAATGGAAAAACGTCTGGGCAACGATGGCCGCATCCTCATCCGTCTCTCAGGTACAGAACCGGTGGTACGAGTCATGTTAGAGGGCCGCGATCAGGATCTCATCAACGAAATGGGGCAAGAACTCTGCGCTGTCATCTGTAAAGCCGACGGCCAGCAGGGCTAAGAAATGAACGCCCCTGCGTCCTGTCCCCTGATTCCTGATTCCTGATTCCTGATGCCTAAGATTCGTCTCGATAAATTCATGCTGGTGAAAAAATTTGCCGCCAGCCGCCAGAAGGCCCAGGCCTTGATTTTAGCCGGAGTTGTGGAAGTCAACGGCATGCGCCGCAACAAACCGGCCTCCATGATTGATCCTAACAGCCACGTTACGGTGGCGGCTGAAGTCTGTCCCTATGTCAGCCGCGGCGGCCTGAAATTAGCCCAGGGACTCAGCTTCTTTAAACTCAATCCAAGCGGCCTGGTCTGCGCCGACATCGGAGCCTCCACCGGCGGTTTCACCGACTGCCTGCTCCAGAACGGTGCCGCAAGAGTTTATGCCGTTGATGTGGGGTACGGACAGTTAGCCTGGAAGCTGCGTCAAGATGAACGAGTAGTGGTCATGGAACGAACCAACGCCCGCCAGCTATGTCCAACCGACTTGCCGGAACCTATTGACCTGGCAGTAATAGATGCCGCTTTCATCTCTCTCAGACTGCTCATCCCCCCGCTCCTGCCTCTTTTTAAAGATTCAGCCGCTATTATGGCCCTTATTAAGCCGCAGTTCGAGGTGGGTAAAGGCCAGGTGGGCAAGGGGGGAGTGGTACGTGACGAGGCCCTCCACCAACAGGTAATCGCCGACACCATTGCCTTTGCCGCCCGTCTCAGTCTGACAAATACCGGGGTCTGCGCCTCACCCATTCTGGGGCCCAAGGGCAATAAGGAATTCCTGATTTATCTGCGGGGAAAATGAAGGATAATTGCGTTGAAAACAAGAGCGCAATCAGTTATCATATTCCATGGTTATTTGGTTTTGCTGATGCGGAGCAATACCCCAAAATAAGGTACGAATCATCGAGCTCCATAGCCTTAAGCCGCAAAGGTAATTGACAAACTGCTAATGCGGAAATTATGTTCTTTAACCATCGCCAATAGCAAAAACAAAGCAAATGAATTTAAAACAGACAGCCGTCATTATGGTTCTGGCCCTCTGCCTGGGTACTACAGCACAGGCCGCCGACCATTGGCGCCAGAATACGGCTCGGCAGACGGTAAAAGAGTTGGGCAGTAATTTAAAAAAAGCTCTAAAACAGGCAATGAAGGAGGGCGGCCCGGCCAAAGCTATTGCCGTCTGCAACGAAAAGGCCTTACAAATTGCTGATAAGATTAGCCTGGAAAGAGGCTGGCGTGTTGGCCGAACCAGCCTTAAATACCGCAACCCGGCCAATGCGCCGGATGCTTGGGAGCGCTCGGTTCTGCTCCAGTTCGCCAGACGCCGGGCCGCTGGTGAAAATCCAGCTGCTATAGAGTTCAGCGAGGTAATGAAAAAAAACGGCCATCAGGAATTCAGGTATATGAAGGCCATACCAACCTCCGCCATCTGCCTGAGATGCCATGGCCGCCACATCGCCCCCGCCATCGAGAATGAGATCCATAAACTTTATCCCGGTGACCTGGCAACCGGATTCAGACTAAAGGATATACGCGGAGCCTTTACCATAACGGAACCTATCTCAACCCCTTAAAATCAGAAGAGTTACAGCTATGAGTTGAGGGTAATTTGCCGCCCTCGCTGAACAGTTACAAAAATTGAACTTAGAGAGGAAAAAGTATGCGTAATTTTAAGCTTCCCAGCCTGACAATCAGCTTAATTGCCTTATTTTTGTTAACCATCTGTGCGACGCCCCTGCTGGCTGCCAGCACTAAATATGTTACGGTAAAAAAGGATGGGGTCAATATTCGCTCGGCTCCTAGTACCAAGTCAGAAATACTCTGGGAGGTGTTTAAGGATTTCCCCCTGCAGATTATCGGTAAAAAGGGCGACTGGCTGCACACCAGGGATTTTGAAGGCGATAAGGGCTGGATATTCAAAAATCTGGTAAGCAGCAGAAAAAAGGTTATCGTCAAGGTCAATACCGCCAACCTCCGAATCGGCCCCGGCACCAATTATGAGTTAACGGCCACCGTAAAATACGGCGTGGTCTTTACCCCGCTAAGCAAGGAAAATGGCTGGATCAAGGTAAAGCATGATGATGGCACCACCGGTTGGATAGCCGCCAAACTCCTCTGGCCCGCCGATTCCATATAAAACGCTCCGCTCCTGTGCGTTTGCAGGATAAAAAGTAACTAATAAACAACCCCGCCGCAAGCAGCGAGGTATTGGAGTTAGAACAAAGTGAGTTGCTTGTGGTTTATTTTCTTCTTGTGCAACTGTTTATAGTTACCTTTTTTGCCTTGATTTTTTATGTACTGACGGATTACATCTT
>JAJSAA010000046.1 GCA_024274995.1 Deltaproteobacteria bacterium | reverse complement strand
GGGCTCCGCCGGGGGCTGTTCCTCTTCGCCTTTGGCAGGGGCCGCCGGGGGTGCCGTGGGAACTTCCTCAATGAGGGCCAGGGCGGTAAGACGTTCTTTTAATTTGTTAAAGTCCATAAAGATACCATTTACCATGTTCACTTTAAGAAAAATTGAACGAGTAATGAATTATAACTATTGCAGCCCCGAAAAAATCAAATTGACCCGGTTAAACTATTGATTCGCATTTTACCCGAGGCCAGCGCCGGGTGCCGGTGATCTTTTCCTCTAATTGTAAAATCCCTTCAATCAGGGCCTCAGGCCGGGGTGGGCAGCCAGGGATGTATACATCCACCGGCAGAATTTTATCGGCTCCCTCCACCACGGCGTATTGGCCTTTAAAGGCAAAGGGGCCGCCGGAGATGGCGCAATTACCCATGGCAATTACCCATTTAGGCTCCGGCATCTGGTCGTAAAGGGTCTTTACCGCCGGGGCCATCTTGTGATTAATGGTACCGGCCACAATCATCACATCGCATTGGCGCGGGGAGGGCCGGAAAACCTCGGCCCCAAAGCGGGATAAGTCAAAACGCGACGCCCCGGTGGCCATCATCTCAATGGCGCAGCAGGCCAGGCCGAAGGTCATGGGCCATAACGAATTCGCCCGCCCCAGGGCCAGGAGCTTATCCAGGGGCGCGAACTGAACGATTGCCGGATCTACTGCCGACTGTAAACTCTGCGATTCCACTCAAATACTCCTTTGCGCCAGGCGTAAATAATGGCCAGCCATAAAACGCCGACAAAGAGCAATATCTCAAAAAAATCATAGGCCGCAAAACCACGATTATAGGCGACGGCTACTGGAAAGAGGAAAAGAACATCGACATCAAAGGCCAGAAACATCAGGGCATAGAGATAATAAACGGCACCAAAACGGATCCAGGCATCGCCAATGGGCTCCATGCCGCATTCGATAAACTGTTTTGATTTGTTGGAGACATTGCGGGTGCCGCGCGGTGCGAGGATGTTGGCCAGAATAAGCGGCCCTAATGCGAAACCGAGGCCGCCCAGGAAAAAAGCGGCGACATAGAGTAAGTCCATTAATGATTTTTGATCCAAAATCAATACTCCCATCTGTGAAGATTTAAGGACTAATTACTACTCAACTCAAGTACGTCTGTTTGTATTACAAGAAAAAGTCGAAGTCAAGGAAATAATGAATAGTCGTTCATTTATCTTGGGCGTAATTGTAGTTTCAATGTCATGATAAGGGAAAATGAATAAATATGGGTAGTTGGATTGTGGGCTGGATGGAAAAAATGATTAATTAAGTTTCTCCATCCAGTTGTAGCGGTCGTCCTGGTGGGCGTATTGCACCGCCTCCAACTCATCAAATAGTCGTTGGGCTAGGGGGCCGGTTTGGCCGTTATTGATGGATATGGTCTGGCCCTTATAATACAGTTCACCCACCGGTGAGATGACCGCCGCCGTGCCGGTGCCGAATATCTCTTCTAATTCATTGTTCTCGTTGGCCTTTAAGACTTCATCAATAGTTATTGGCCGCTCCCTGACATCTAAACCCCAGGCCTTGGTGATGGTCAGGGCGGAATCCCTGGTGACGCCGGGCAGGATACTGCCGTTTAAGGGCGGGGTTATGATCTCGCCGTTTATCTTGAAGAAGATATTCATGGTGCCCACCTCTTCCATATAGCGGTGTTCGCAGGCATCTAACCACAGAACCTGAGTGTAACCAGCCTCCTTGGCCTCCATGGCTGCCATGATGCTGGCCGCATAATTACCAGCGGTCTTGACATGCCCCACCCCGCCCTTTACGGCCCGGACGTATTTGTCGGTCACAAATATTTTCACCGGGTTGAAGCCCTCGGGGTAATAGGCGCCCACGGGACTCAAAATAATAAAAAAGAGATATTCCGT
>JAJSAA010000045.1 GCA_024274995.1 Deltaproteobacteria bacterium | reverse complement strand
GATGAACGGGGTTCAGGAATTAAAAACCTTTGGCGATACCGGCTTTCATTGTCTCGCCGCCGCCAGGATCTGCAACCGTTACCCGCGCGAGGCTTTTGCCGCCGGCCTCCGCATCCTTGGCGAAGGCCAACTGTCACTGACCAAATTCCTGATTATTACCGATGGCGGCATAGACATAAACGACTTCCCAACCCTCTGGCGTCATGTATTAGAGAGGATTAACTGGCAGACAGATCTCTTTGTTTTCTCCAACGTCTCGCAGGATACCCTGGATTACACCGGCCCCCAGGTCAACAAAGGCTCCAAGGCCATTATGATGGGCCTGGGCCGGGAGAAACGCCGACAACTGCCGGAAGAGATTAATTTTCCCCTGCCGCCGGAGATTAAACGGGCCGAGGTTTTTCTGCCCGGCACCCTGGTAGTGGAGGGGGCAGCCTATGAGGAAAATAACGACCTGATCAATGCTCTAACCTCCTATCCCGCCTGGGGAGAATGGCCGGTAATCATCCTGGTGGATAACGTCAGGACGGCCTGCGCTGATCTGCCCGCCTTTCTATGGCATTTTTTCACTCGTTTTGAACCGGCGGCCGATATTCATGGAGCCGCCAGCACGGTGCGAAGATTCCATGTCGGCCTTGATGCCCCCATTGTCTTCGACTGCCGCCTTAAACCCTGGTACCCCAGGGTTCTTACGGTAGACCGGGCTACCAGGGACTTGGTAGACAAGCGCATCCAGCATCTGCTTCCAGCTAAATGGCGATAAATCTCAGCATTCAAGAAAGCGCTCAGTCAGCCGCCACCACCCGATTCCGCCCTGTCTGTTTGGCCTGATAAAGGGCCTTATCTACTCTATAGAGCAGAAGGGCGGCAGTATCACCATGCTGTGGATAAGCGGCAGTTCCCAGGGACACGGTAATTTGGGGCAGATTTTCATCACGATATTTAATCTCCAGAGCCCCGGCAGCGAGACAAAGTTCGGCCGCCCGCTTGCCGGCCGCTTCCAAAGAGGCCCCCGGCATAATAATGATAAACTCTTCTCCACCATAACGGCAAACCACATCCTCCCCCCTGGAACGTTCCTGTAGGAGACGGCCTATTTCTTTCAAAACCACGTCACCAGCCATATGGCCATAGGTGTCATTAATCCTTTTAAAATAATCAAGATCAAGCATAATTACAGCAAGAGAGGTTTTATGACGCGCGGCCCGGCTTATCTCCCGGGCCAGAGACTCCTCCATATGCCGCCGATTAAAGAGGCCGGTCAATTGATCCCGAACCGACAGAGTTAACAGCTTTTCCTGGGTGCGGCGTAATTCACTAATCAATTTTTCTCTGGTATCTTCCATCTTTTTACGTTCCAGGGCATTGGCGATAATCGGCCCCAGAACAGTCAGCATATCAGCAGTCTGCACCACATCGGCATCGGCATCACCCAGCCAGTCGAAACCAATAAACCCCGCCAAACGCTGCTTGGCAAAAAAGCCGACTATCACCGAGGCCCAGACCTCCGGTTGGATGAATACCTCATCACTCCCCGGCAGCAGTCCGCCTTCCCTTTCAATTCGCAGCACTCCGTTAGCACGCAACTTCTCAAGGAGCCATTGATGGCTGACCACCGGTTCTCGGCGCAGCCTCTCAAGCCGCGGCTCCACCCCGGCGGCAAAGTACTCATGGGTGTTCGTCATGAAAATCCCGTCCTCACTCAGGATAAAGACATAACAGCGTCCGGCACCGGTAAACGCCGCCACCTTGCTCAAAGCCATGTTTATACCCCTTTGTAACTCTGCGGGCAGAAGATTAATAAAGGTCGTGGAAATTTCAGTAATGAGGGTTTCAAATTGCAGACGGGCCTCCAGCTGTTCCTCTAATGTCCGGCACTGGGCCACATCCTGAGCCAGGGAGTCGATGGTAAGAAACTTCTCTTCCAATTCCCGCAGCCGAGCCTCCAGATTGAGAATATCTACTTCCGCCATTTTAGCACCTTCCCATTTCCTGTTTATGACCAAAGCTCCTAAAATAATCTGCCATCGACAATGGTTTTTTAGTATAATATAAATAGTTATAAAATCATGCAAAGAATCCAAGACTTATAAATTATTTTACCTGCCTGAACTCCAAAGCTTACAACCTTGAAAGATCCCGCCCCCAAACGCCGGTTTAACCTCATGCATTACACTTGGGCTCTACTGGCCGTATGGACAATTATAGTCAGTGGACTATTGGCCAAGGATGTAATTGACATAAACAGCGCCACCCGAGCCATGGCCTTAAATACGGCCCGGGCTCACTTAAATAA
This sequence comes from Deltaproteobacteria bacterium, assembly GCA_024274995.1. Taxonomy (GTDB): domain Bacteria; phylum Desulfobacterota; class Desulfobulbia; order Desulfobulbales; family VMSU01; genus JAADIV01. Next base: position 4,250 of record JAJSAA010000045.1, on the reverse strand, counting down.
AGAAAAGGCATTCCGCTTCTGGGCCTACGCCCGGGGTGGAGTATATGTCCCGGTTACCAAAGACCTGCGGCCCAACCCCTATCTGAAAATACCCGAAAGGGACATCACCACCCCCTCCGGCCGCCACCTCACCCTGATGAATCCAGAATACATGCTGCGCGATTTAAACAATACCTTCTCCAGTCTCTATGGTGTCGCCGGCCATCTGACCAGTCTCACCCCCCTGCGGCCCGCTAATAAACCAGACCGCTGGGAGACCAAGGCTTTAAAGTCCTTCGAACGGGGCAGCAAGGAGGATGTGGCCATAATCAAGGACAAAAAAAGCGGCAGCGAGACCCTCCGCCTCATGCAGCCCCTCTTTGTAAGACCAATCTGCCTACGCTGCCATGGCCACCAAGGCTACAAAGTAGGGGATGTCAGGGGAGGAATCGGCATATCCCTGCCCATGAACTCCTTTATTAAAGATGCCAACCGGCAAATAACGGCGCATGCTATATCCCTGCTTCTTCTATGGCTCATTGGCGTTTTCGGCATCATTTCCGGCTCCAGCCGTCTGAAAAAACGTACCGCCGAACTGGCCCGCACCAATCTTGATCTCCAGCGGGAGGTCGAAGTCAGAACCAAAGCCGAGACAGCCCTCCAGCAGGAATCATCCTTCACCGCCGCCATCCTTAATACCGCCGCCGCCCTCATCGTGGTCTTGGATCCCCAGGGGCGGATTATCCGCTGCAATAAGACCTGCGAAAGACTCACCGGCTACAGCATTGAGGAGGTAAAAAACAAGAGCTTCGGTGACGTCCTGCTGCCAGCAGCCGAGGCCCGGCAAATCAACAAGTATTTTGCCGACATCCACCAACAGCCTTTCCCACCCAAGCTGGAACTTCACATCCTAACCAAGAACGGCCAGCACTTAGCCATTGACTGTTCCAACACCATCTTCACCTCAGACAACGGTGAAATTGAATATATAATCAGTATTGGCATCGACATAAGTGATGAACGTCAGCTTCAGGAGCAATTGCTCCATGCCGAGAAGCTGAGCGCCGTGGGTAAACTTTCGGCATCCATCGCCCATGAAATCAACAATCCGCTCTTTGGCATCCGCAACGTCCTTGAACTCCTGCTGGATAAAGGGCAATTGGACAATTCCAACCGGGAGTTCGCTGAACTGGCCGTTGCTGAATGCGACCGCATCAAGAGCCTGATCAAAAATTTACAGGATTTCAACCGCCCGACCTCCGGCATAATGACCACGGTTAATCTCACCACCACCATCGACAATATGCTGATGCTCACCAAGAAGGAGATGAGAAACAAAGGGATTAAAATAAGCACGGATTACGAGTCCAATATGCCGCCCATTCAGGCCGTCTCCGACCAAATCAAACAGGTATTATTGAATCTGCTCAACAATGCTATGGAGTCCTGCGGGCCGGGCAGCCGGGTAATGATTTCCACCCGGAAAATATCAAATCAGGCTATAATCAAAATTGCCGACACCGGTAACGGCATCTCGGCCGAGAACCTGCCCCATATATTTGAACCCTTTTTCACTACCAAGGCGGCCGTAAAAGGTACCGGCTTAGGTCTGTCGGTGAGCTATGGGATTATAAAACGCCATCAAGGCGACATCAAAGTAGAAAGTAAACCCGGCCAGGGGACTGTTTTTACCATCGCCCTGCCCATTACAAGGAAAGTAAGCGCTCCATAAACACCCTGCTGCACACATTTCGAGATGTTATAAAACCAAGGGTATGATTTTTTGAGCGCTTACAGGAAAGGCAAATGAACAAAACAATTCTCTTAGTGGACGACGAGGCCATTATTCTTAAGACCATCGAAGGCAAGTTAATCGACGAGGGCTTTCAGGTTTTTACCGCTTCCGATGGTGCCGAGGCCTTAAAACGGTTTAGCGGCCTGCCCATTAATCTGGTGGTAACCGACCTGATGATGGAGGGGATGAGCGGCATTACCGTTTTAGAGCGCATAAAGCAGGACTCGCCAAGCACCGCAGTTATAATCCTCACCGGCTATGGTGATCTGAGTTCCGCGGTCGAGGCCCTGCGCCTCGGGGCCGATGACTACCTGCTCAAGCCCTGTGATCTGAACGAATTGATATTCCGCATCAATAAATGTTTTGAGAAGCAGGAATTAAAGAATATGGTCAAGATGTATGAAGATATTCTGCCCATCTGCTTAGACTGCAAAAAAATCAGGGATGACAGCGGCACTGAGCCAGGCAAAGGAAAATGGATGCCGGTGGAGGAATACCTGACCAAGAAGGCCGGCAAGAGCATGTCGCACGGCTATTGCCCGGATTGTGGTAAGAAATTTTTAGATGCCATTGATAAATTTGGCGATTAGGAGGAGGTATCGGCGCAAAAATTACGGCCAGAGGAGGCGGGGCATAGATCAGCATAGCTACCCCTTTATTGGTGCGCCAGGAGGGATTCGAACCCCCGGCCTACGGATTAGAAGTCCGTTGCTCTATCCAGCTGAGCTACTGGCGCCCACGTTAATGAATGTTTCGCTATATAACACAAGGATAAGGTAATACGCAATAAGTTGTTACCCTTCCCTGCCAGATTAAATTTTCTCTCTCCACCAGGGGACAGAGTGATTTTTGCGTTTTTTGGCAAAAATTAGTAGATCCCCGGCAAAGCACAAAAACCCGCTGAAATCAGCGGGTTTTTATCAAACACTGCACCGGCAGGGGGCTACATATTGTTTTTTTACAAGCCCTAATTAACGGCCTCGCTCAACCGGCTGCCCGCCTTAAATTTAGCAACATTTTTAGCGGCAATATCAATAGTCTGACCGGTCTGAGGATTACGCCCCTTCCTGGCTGCACGCTTAGATACGGAAAAGGTACCAAAACCGATAAGAGCCACGCTTTCACCTTTGGCCATGGCATCCTGCACGGCCTCGGTAAAACCATTAAGGGCCTTCTCGGCTGCTACCTGTGACAGACCAGCGGAAGTTGCAATCTTCTTAACCAATTCTACTTTATTCATCTCTCAATCTCCTTTGAAGTAACTTTACAAAATAAGTTCCCGCTCCTACGAGCTCATCGCCATTAAATAATATTTAACTTTCCTACCAATATCTACCCTGATTGTCAACTATCTCAACTGGATTTAACCAAAATTAAGGGATCTGTACTTCCTGAAGCGATTACAGCTCACAATTCAAGACAGTTTATCTGCCCTGACTGAAGCAAAATGAAGTATTGCTTGCGGATAATAATTATATGTATATCATTTACTGATACAGGCATCCGCCTACAAGTTTTGCAGTAAAGCCAGCAAATGGTTTTAGACTGGGAGACAGATTAATTTTTTACCGAGAGATAGTTCCTATGTTCAAATCAATTAAATCTTTATTAGGCAGTCAACGTCCTGCCAATGACAGGCCCTCCACCCGGCTGGCGGTCACAATTTTACTCTTAGAGGCGAGCTTTGTGGATGGAGAATGCCGCCCGGCAGAGCTGGTAAAGATCAAGGCGGCAATCCGTCGACAATTCAGCCTTACAAATAGTGAGACCGAGCAACTTATCAGTCTGGCCAGACAGGAACGTCAGGAAACGGTTGACCTCTGGCAGTTCAGCAACCAGATCAATAATGATTTTTCAGAGGCCCAAAAAACACAAATTATGGAAACGGCCTGGCAAATTTTTTACGCTGACGGAATCCTCGATAGCGACGAAGATCAATACGCCCACACCATGGCCAAGCTCCTGCGCTTAAGCCACGAACAGTTGATCGCCGCCAAATTAAAGGGAAGAGCGGCGGACGGCCGCCCTATTTCCCAATAGTTTTTCCACCCTTGTCGACGGACTTCCAGACCGGGCCCTTGGCGCTGTCACTGACTTTAATCCCCTGCCTCACCAATTCTTCCCGAACATAATCGGCCTTGGCCCAATCCTTTCGTTCCCTGGCCCGCTGTCGTTCCATAATCAGTTTATCAATCTCTGGAGCCAGGGGGCATTCCTGCAGACGAAGAATATTAAGCACTTTGTTTATACGCTCTAACGACTCAATTATATATTTTTTCTGATCCCGGTCAAGGCGGCCGTCAAGCAGAACCGGATTCACCTTTTTAATAAAATCAAAGATAGCAGCCATGGCCTTAGAGATATTCAAATCATCGTCAAGGGCCCCCCAGAAGCCCTCTTCCATGGCCGTTAGATGGGCGGCAACCTCAGGGTGCGGAAGGCCCAGCGGCAGACAAAGCAATTTGCGGGTAAATTC
>JAJSAA010000044.1 GCA_024274995.1 Deltaproteobacteria bacterium | reverse complement strand
GGCCTGGGCAACCGCCCTCCTCACGGCCAAATTCCTCCGCCTCACCATCCTTAAAGGTGAGTCGACCCCCTTTATCATGGAGATGCCGCCCTACCGTTTCCCCACCTTTAAGGGCCTGATGATCCATACCTGGGAGAAAACCTGGCATTATATCCAGAAGGCCGGTACCGTAATCCTGGGCATTTCCATCCTAATGTGGGTAATTATGTCCTACCCCGCTCTCCCGGCTCACCAGCGCCAGGCCCTGGAGCAACAACGCCAGGAAATCATCAAAACCACAAGCGGCAGCCCTGAACACCGCCAGGAGATGCTCTCCCGTCTTGACCACAAGGCGGCGGAACTCAAACTTAAAAATTCCGTGGCTGGTTATCTCGGCCAGGGCCTGGAACATGTAAGCTGGCTGGCTGGTTTTAACTGGCGAACCAATATCGCCCTCATCGGCGGAGTAGCGGCCAAGGAGGTAATTGTTTCCACCCTCGCCACGGCCTATTCCATGGGGGACAAGGCTGGCGACGACAAAGGCTCTTTAGCCCAAACCCTCACCAGATCACCGGGCTGGACGCCCATAGTTTCCCTGTCTCTCATCGTTTTTGTTATGTTTTATTCCCCCTGTTTTATCACGGTGGTCTGCATCAGCAAGGAGGCCGGTTCATGGCGCTGGGGGGCATTTTCCATCCTCTTCAATACCGCCCTGGCCTTTGTCATGGCCACCGTAATCTATCAAGGCGGCATATTAATGGGTTTTGGAGGATAAAATTGGACGGACTAAGCGCCAGCCAGGAGGACTACCTTGAGGTGATTTTCCATCTCAGCCGCAATAAGCGGCAGGCCAGAGCCAAGGATATTGCCCAGGCCTTAAAGGTGAGCAGGGCCTCTGTCACCGAGGCTCTCAGGGGGTTGAGTAAAAGGGAGCTAATTAATTACGCCCCCTATGAGGCCGTCAGCCTGACCACCAGGGGGCGAAAGGTAGCCCTTGATGTGGTACAGCGCCACCAGGCCCTGAAAAATTTCTTTATCAGAATTCTGGCCGTTGATGAAGAGCTCGCCGACCAGGGAGCCTGCCGGGTGGAACATGCCGCCCCGCCGGAAATAATTAAGCGGCTTACCGCCCTCGGCCTGTTTCTGGAAAAAAAGGATAAAACGCTCCTCGCAGAGTTCACCGGTTCTCTGAGCCTAACCGACGACAAACGACTCTGAAATGCTACTTCTTGCTCTGAAAGGCCTGGCATTTCAGGCCGGAGTTGGCAAAAACCACCCGGGAAGGCATCTGCCGGGATTTAAAGTTCATGGCCCGGCAGCCATAGGGCAGAGTTGTCTCATAGGTGATATAAAAAAAGCGGCAGGCTATACACAGCACCTTTGGCTTATCCCCCGGGCCGGGGCCTTCGGCAAGGCCTGGCATCGTTATTCAGCTCTCCGGCTGATCAGCAGAGACCACCACATTCCGGCCCTTGGCCTTGGCGGCGTACAGACGTTTATCGGCCATAAAAATAAGCTGTTCCGGGGTGATTTTCTTACCGGCCTGCGAGGCTGCGGCCACTCCTATGGAAATAGTAACCGGTATCACCCGGCCTTTATATTCAAAAACTGTCTTTTCAACATTTCTACGTAAACGCTCGGCAAAACGGCGGCCCAGCTCCAAATCACCAACCGTGAATCCGTAAAATTCCTCACCACCATAACGTCCTATCTCATCATGCTTGCGGGTTGTCGCCTTCATAACCTCGGCCAGATTGGCCAAGACGTAATCACCGGCCTGGTGGCCGTAATTATCATTAACCAGCTTGAAGTTATCAACATCAATCATCACCAGAACAAAATCATTTATATTACCGCGCTGCAAATTACCAATATTAATCTCCAGAATCCGATCCAGGATAGAGCGCTTGGGCAGCCTGGTTAATTCGTCAATATAACCAATCTTTTCAAAGAGGTCTTTAAGCTCCATCTCCTTGGTCACGTCGGTAAGAAAGCCCACTGACAGACAAATACCATCATCGGGAAAGGCCTCCATATGGGCCTGATCCTTGAGCCATACCGATTCCTCACCCTTCAGGACATGATAAACGGCATCCACCGCCCCCTTTTTTTTGACCTCGTCCCGCAGACCGCGCCAGAAGCCGGCCAACTCGTCACGGGTCATAATTTCTTCCTCCACCTTCTCTTCCACCTTTACATAGCGATATTGACGGCGGTCGATTATAGAACGGCGAAAGACCTCTGCCACCTCAGAGCATGAGCATTTAAGCAGCTCGCAGAACCCCCGCCCCACATACTCATACCAGATCACCCGGCCATCATCACGCCAGGCCGATATATAGGGAATAATCGGCACACAGGCCAACTCCAGAGCACGCAGAGAGAGTATATTGTCCTTAACCCGCTGCACCAGAGCGCTGGAATAGCCCCCCAATAAAATACGGCCGACATAATCAGGGCCGCTAAAATCATTATTTTCCATTTTTATTTCCTGTCCCCTGTTTCCAGAATGGCCGTTACCCCGGAGCCCGGCTGCTGTCTCAGAAAGGAAGTTATATCACCATAAAAGAGACCGGTAAAAGCAGTCATGCCCTTGACAGTATCATAAAAAAACAGGTTGAGCCGACCATCCTGCTGCTTGCCAACCCCAGCGAAATAAAATACAACCCGATCTGCCGGCTTCATAAGGACGCCAATCCGGCGCATGGCATGCAGGAACTCAGCCCTATTGGCATGTTTACCGGTTAGTACCATACTCTTGGTTATGGCGCATCTCCCGGCCACTGCTTTCTGGAGGGCGGGTATATCGTCCAGGACAAAGGGCTGGCTCTGAAAATCATCGTGGTATTTATCAAGACCCACAGCGAGGAGATAGGTAGTACCCGCCGCCGAGCAGATCCCGAAGTCATCCCCGCTCATGGTGGTTTTGGCCTTAACCGCTCCCATGGAGATATTGGCCACGGCTGCGGTCATATAGGCCCGCAATTCATGAGCCATGATCACATTATCCTTATTCCAGTCTGCATCACCATGCAGGGCGTTAACCATGACGTAAGCCAGAAGACCATGGCCCAGATCATTATCAGCCCCCCCGGCCTGCCCACCGGTACTAATCTCCAGCAGGGGTGCCAGAGCGCTGCTATTAGATTGGGATTCCGGCTTTAGCGCCAGCCCCTCCCCTGTGGCAGTCTCGTTGCCGCCCTCCGGCTGATTACTCTTAGTTTCCGCCGGAGCGGCGAGATCTTCCTCCTGCACGGCCCCGGTATTGGCCGCCGGGGTATTAATATCAAGCCTGCCGGTTTCCTGATTCGGCAAAGTTTTATTAACCTTCTCCCCTTCTGGAACCGCACCATTGTTCACGGCTTTATTCTCTGAAGGAGAGATCAGCGGCTTAACATTAGTGACAGGGGCAGACTTTTCCGCCGTCCCGGCGGACGGCGGGGGCAGCACTATTTCCGCCGCCGCTGAGCTAACCGCCCCATCATTATCAGAGACGGTGAGCAGCACCTTATAGGTACCAAGAGAGGCAAACACATGCCGGGGTTCCAAAATGCTGGCCGTTTCACCATCACCAAAATCCCACTCAACAAAATAGGGGGCGGTGCCGCCAGTTATCTTCGCCTTAAATTTGATCTCATAGGGCGCGGTCGGAGCAATCTGGTCGGCAATCGAGACCGCCAGATTATTAACCTTTTGCGGCGCCGCGTTTCTGGCACAAAGCGCATAATAACTATTGTCCTTACTATAAGCGTAAGTATTACCATAGAAGAAATTTACATATTTCGCGGTGTTGGAATTTGCCCCTTCGGTGGCCGACCAGTAATAAGAAGGCTTTACCCGCAGAGCCGGATCAACGGTAGGCGAATTAGCCGGCTCCAAAATCCCGGTAAGCAGGGAAATCTCCGGCAGACGCCAGTCTTTGTGGCCGGCCAGCTCCAGGTTCTCACAATATTTTTTGGCCTCCTGCCACGATCTCTCCTTACCGTCATCCGTCTGCTGCCACATCACCCCCTGCTGATTGTCGGTGACGGTTCCATCCCCGTTATCAACATAAACCGCCCCCCGCGAGGCAGCCGCGCTGCCAACCAGAACAAGACAGGATAATAACCATATTGTTAACTTTCTATAGATCACCGTTTCCTCCTTAAATAATCAGGTATCAAGAAATATCTCATATGACAGACGATTTTTACTAAAGTGATTAAGCACATTTTTTAATTGCTGCAGATTATCAACACTGAATTGTATCTCCCATACCGAACAGCTGTCTCTCTTGACGGCCAGGGCGCTTATATTATGAATAACCATCTCGGCCGGGGCCACCCCGAGAATCATGAGCATCCGGCTGCGATTAATGTCCACCGGGATAAACAGGGTCTGCTCCTTGTAAACCCTGGTTTTTTTGAGCTGCCAGCGCACCTCCACCACGTCCTCCCGCTGCAGGGCAAGGGACTTGAACCGCCGGCAGTCATTGTGGTGAATGGAGAGGCCGCGTTCACTAAGCAGGCCGCAAAGCCCCTTATCGGTGGGCAGTGGAGCACAGCAGCGGGACATTTTGATAGAGGCCGGATCAAGATTATCTAAGAAAATATGGTTAAGGGCTCCGGTGGGCGGTTCTAAAATCGTCCGCCCCTCAAAGGCCAGAGAGATAACCACCACCACCACCTCCTGTAGACGCAGCTGTCCCATCCCCAGCCGTTGGCATAATTCTTCAAAAGTTGATAAGTCAAAATGGCT
>JAJSAA010000043.1 GCA_024274995.1 Deltaproteobacteria bacterium | reverse complement strand
TCCAAAACTCTATTTAAAATCGTTCGACGATAAGGTACGAATATTTGTAACGGGGAGATGCATTCTTTTATTCACAAACTATAATCATTTATTTTGTTCTCTTGGAACAACTATAAGTTACCATGGACGAATCTAATCAGTATGCTGAATCTTATAATAGAAAGATGCCTGAATTTATAAGGGATGCCATGGAAAATATGCCGCCCGGCCTTGATTTTGATGAATTTTTAGGGGCAATGGAAGCTGATTTAGGTAGCGGCCTTTTTGATATTGACATGAAGCCGGGGCAGCCTTTGATTGATATTGCGGATTGTGAGGAGTCTGTAGCGGGTAACAAAACCAACAAAACCAAAAACAAACAATTAAACTTATTTTAATGAAAATACCGTTTCAGATATTAAGGCTTACAGAGGATGCCGATGATGAGTCAGTCAAGAAGGCTTATCTTGCCGGGGTTCAGAGGTATTCCCCTGATCAATCGCCCCGAGAATTTCAGCGTATAAGAGCGGCATATGAGACGATTAAAAATAGTCGAGACCGTTTGTCTTTTCGACTTTTTGCGTCTTCATTGCCGGATGCCGACGATATTTGCGATATTCTGGTTGTCGCAGAGGCCGAGAATAAACCCGGCCCGGGATTCGCTGCCGGGATTATCAAGAGAGTCTTACAGGAAAACATGAAAAGTCTGAAACTGCCCCTGGAGGAAAAAGATGGATGAGGCTCGTAAAAATGAGTTGACCTCCCGCTTTCGGGCCTTTCTTGAAGCAGATTCCGACCATAGCTCATCTGCCGTACTGGCCGCACCGCCCATTGATTTATTCCGTTTCTTTGCAGAGCTTACTGCCCTGAAAAAAGAGGTTCAGCTTGAGTCCCGCCAGTTTAAGACGGCTTTCGAGGGCATACGGGAGGTTTTCACGACGCTGGAGAGAACAAACCTGCAGCTTGGTGAAGATCTAAAGGCTGAACGTCAGCGTGGTAAGGAAATTTTGGAGGCCGGATTCCGACCTGTGCTTTTGGATCTTCTGGATATTCATGACCGTCTTGCGGCTGGTCTCAATGCCCTGCAAAATTTAGAACCGGCATCGTTTTTGTTTAGGTGGTGCGGAAAGGAGAAGGCGGCTCTTGCCGCAATTAGGCAGGGCCAGGAAATGACCTTGCGCCGGGTGCTGGAGATTCTGGCGGGTTATGAAGTTCGGTCTATGACGGTCATGGGCCGCCCCTTTGATCCTAAGAGCATGCGGGCGGTGGGCTGCCTGTGGTATCAAGACCGGCAGCCGGGGACGGTGGTTGAGGAAATAAAAAATGGTTTCTGGTGGCGTGAGGCGGTGTTACGGCCAGCTGAGGTGAAAATTAATCGGGAGTCGGGAGGAAATTATGACTGAAACAATAATTGGTATTGATCTCGGTACCACCAATTCCGAGGTAGCAATATATCAATACGGCAGGGCCGTGGTGCTTGAAGATAATCATTCCTGCATAATCCCATCCTATGTTGGTTTAGATGATAAGGGAAAAATTATTGTTGGTGAGGAGGCCAAAAACCAATATCAGGTCTACCCGGAGAGAACGATTAAATCCATTAAACGGAAAATGGGCCTGGATGAAAAAATTGTTATGGGGACTGAGCAATATCTGCCTCAGGAGCTCTCGGCTATTATTTTAAGAAAGCTGAAGTCCATAGCGGAGAATCATCTAAACTGCCAGGTTAGTAAAGCAGTAATTACAGTACCAGCCTATTTCCCCGATGCCCAGCGTCAGGCAACGAGAGAGGCGGGTGAAATAGCCGGGCTTGAGGTGGTTAAAGTTATTAATGAACCAACAGCCGCCGCTTTGTCATATAAAACTGAAAATCAGTCAGACCGGCGGGTGTTGATTTATGACCTGGGGGGCGGTACCTTCGACGTTTCTGTGGTTCAGATTGAAGGCGGTGTGGTTGAGGTGGTCGCCAGTCATGGAAATAACCACTTGGGTGGTGATGATTTTGATCATCAAATAACGGCCGCGATTATTGAACATCTTAAGACCGAACATGATTATAGCGGTACTCTCTCTAATCAGGCCTTGGCTCGCATTGAACAGGCGGCGGAGAATGCCAAAAAGGCGTTGTCCGATAATCCATTTGCCCTTATCGCTGAAGAGTATCTTTGTGAGATTCAAGGGGTGCCGGTTAATTTGAATATGGAGCTGGCGCGTGAAGACTATGAAGAAATGATTCGGCCCTATATTGAAGAAACTCTGGAGGCGGTGCATACGGCGTTGAAGAGTGCTGATTTAGCGGCTTCTCATATTGACGAGGTACTGTTGGTGGGCGGTTCTACCAGAATCCCCCTTGTGGCAAGAAGGTTAGAGGAAAAGTTTGGCTTCAGCCCGCGTTGTGATATGAATCCCGATTTATGTGTTGCCACGGGAGCCGCCATGCAGGCCGCCATGATTAAGGGGGAGGACGTTCATGCCACTCTGGTTGATATTACCCCTTATACCTTCGGCACCAGGGCCTATTATGAAAAAGAAGACGGCCCGTATCCCTATTATTTTGTTCCCATTATCAAAAAAAACACGCCTGTTCCTGTCCGTAAGAGCGATGTGTTCTACACGATGTACGATGATCAGCAGGAGGTTGAGATTGGAATTTATCAGGGGGAGAATGAAGATGTCAGGGAAAATGTCAAGATAGGTGAGTTCATGATTAGGGGGCTTAGTAAAGCCGCCGCCAACAATGAAATTATAACTACCTTTGAGCTGGATAAAAACGGCATTCTTCATGTAACTTCAAAGGAGAAAAAGACCGGACTACAGAAAAAAATTACGATTGATAATGCCATGTCTCAGTTTGCGGAGGAGGAACTAAGCGCGGCCAGGGATAGAATCTCAAATCTCTTTGCGGGGGATGTGGATGAATTTGGTGCGGAGGACGGCCGTCAGATGTCGGCGGCGGTTGAATCTGTCAAGGCGATGGCGATTGTTGAAAAGGCCGAGAGCCTTTTCGAGTCGGCGGCACCTGATGACTGTGAAGATATGATCGCCCTTATTGAGGCCATAAGGGAGGCCGATATTGCTGGTGACAAGGCGGCGTTATCAACAGCGGTGGATGAATTATCCGAGATTATTTTCTTTTTGGAAAGCTGAATGATATGAAATGTTGTCCCGTATGCCGAGCCCGTTTGAGGGGCAGAAGTGAGTTATGCAGACGTTGCGGCTCAGAGTTGTCACTTCTCTACGAGATTGAGGAGCAGGCCGGAAATCTAAAGGAGGCGGCCGTGCGGGCTTGGGCCGCCGGGGAATTGCAGACCGCCGTGAAGCTTGCCCGCCGCAGTCTTGGCTTAAAGGATGAGGCGGATGTGAGAATTATTTTACGTTTTTTGTCCAGTCAGGTTGATGAGAGCGGTCAGCAGATTGGGCCGGCACGGGGGCCTGCCCCTACAATCAAAAACTCGCAACATTCTGCTGCCCCAATTAATGAATGGTAAAATGCGGCTAAAAATATGAAATACGACCCACAAATTTATCGTTATACCCAAAATCACATTCACGGCATTATCGAAATCGTAGGGGCAACCCCCGGTGGTTGCCCTGCTGCCGACTATGATAAACAGACAATTTCTTTAAAATTATCCGGCCCGAGGATTAATTTTACGGTGCTGAATGAGCCCATAATAGTACCAATAACCCCTGGGGCCAGGACATTCTGACCGCTGAGATATAACCCCTTTACGGATGTTCGGTTAAGCAGCGCTGAGGCTAACATCTGGTCGGTGGAACGTAACACCCCGTAAGCGCTGCCGCCGGGGCTGTTTACCCAGTCCCGGATGGTAAGCGGGGTGTAGGTGTCGATGATTTTCAGCCCCTTTAATGAACCGAACAACTTTTCTGCCTTTTTAACGAGGCCTTGGGCATGATCTTCTTTTGCCTGCCGGTAGCTGCTTCCCCGGCAGCCGCTTGTTGTCCGCCGCCAGGGCATCCACAGGTCGTCCCGGCCAGAGGTCAGGATTGACATGAGGTTGATTCCTTTTCTACCGCTTCTCCTTATTTGATAATACTGCAGATCAGCTATATTCCCCTGTCTGTCCGTATCCAATTTGAAAATATTGTATGGAAGTTCCGGCTGGCTGCCGCTGTCGATCCGGGCCTGAACCGCAAAAACGCCATGGGTGTCCCGTAGATTACTGATTCGTTGTTGATAAGAAGGCCTGACGGCGCCAGGGGGTAGCATCTTCAGCACAATCTTGGGATGAACGGCCCCAATTACCAGTCCGGCGTCTAATTGTTCCCCTGATGTTAAGCGAACTCCGGTAACGAGGCGCGATGAGACCAGGATTTGATTGATTTCAGCCCCCGTGACAATCTTCCCGCCCAGTTCCCGCAGCCGCCAGGCAAAGGCGTTTACCATATCGATCCCCGTACCCTTTAGACGCCAGGCGGAAGAGATGTAGGAGGCCAGGGCCATATTGTGATAAAAAGCCGGGCAGTCAGACAGCGGTACGCCAATCCAGCTGGAGGGGACAGCGAGAACAGAGCGCAGGCCTGGTGAGCATTGGAGGTCGTCTAAAATTTTACCAAAGGACTGGGCCTGATCCAGCAGGGCAAAATTATTAACATCTGCGTATAATAAGTCCAGATTATGCAGCTGCCTAGCAGCCTGGTGGATTGGTTTAACTATCTCGCTGATTTTTTCTGCTTCTCCGGGGAAGGACTGTCGTAAATTCTCTTCATAGGCCTCTAAGCCCGGCGGTAAATCAAAGATTTTATCATCATGAGAGCCGAAAATATAGCGGTCAATTATCCCGTTCTGCCCCATTCTCTCCACTGGAACTGTAGTGGTTACTCCGAGATAGTCAAAAAATTTTCGGAGAATCTGGCCCTTATCTAACGAGCCCAAATAATGAACGCCAACCGGGCAGTCGATTCCCTCTCTTGTGTAACTGCGCATCAAACCGCCAGGGTGGTGGTTTTTTTCAAGAATAGTAACCTCAAAGCCCT
>JAJSAA010000004.1 GCA_024274995.1 Deltaproteobacteria bacterium | reverse complement strand
CGGCGGTTTTTACCACCCGGCTGACCCCGCCGTGATTGTCAATATAAAATTTATATTCCACAAAGAAGGGGCTTAAAATAATAACCTCATCCCCTGGATCAAGAATGGCCTTTAAAGTAACATTAATAGCCCCGGCCGCTCCGCAGGTCATGATAATGTCATTAAAATCAAGTTTGACTTCCTGCTCGCCGCCAATTTTGTCCGCCATCTTTTCCCGCACGGCCGGGTATCCGCCGTTGGGCATATATTTATGCATCCCCGGTGTCTCATCGGCGGCTAATTGCCGAAGCACGGTGCTGAACTGGGGCGGCGGCGGCAGATCCGGGTGGCCGAGGCTGAAATCAAAGACGTTTTCGGCACCGTATTGGGCCTTCATCTTAGTTCCTTCTTCAAACATCTTTCTAATCCAGGAAGAATTTTTGGCAAATTCCTCCATCTTTCTGGCGATGGCCATATTTAATCCTCTATTAGTTTATTTCGTCTTTTGTTTTTTTTGTAATAGCCCCCGCCGGGGCGCCGGGGTGGGGGTACCTGGAAGACTAAGAACCTATCGTATTGCAATAAAAAAACCTGCACCCGGGCTATTATTGGCCGCAGATCTATGCAGATATCGTAATTATTCAGCCTGATATCGACCGAGATCATTTGCCCCCCTGTAGAGACGCACGGCCTGGCAGTAGATTTCCAGTTTATATCTGGCAGCTTTGAGGTTGGCGATGCCGTTGCCCTGTTCGCTGAATAGTTGCAATATATCCGCTATTAACCTGAGTTGCTTAAAAATTGATAAGCGGCATTAATTTCCTTCATCTTTTCTTCAGCCACCTTTTGAAACTCCTCCCCAAGATGACCCACCTTGTCCGGATGATATTTCATACTCAATTTATGATAGGCCTTTTTTATCTCAGTCGGAGTGGCTCCGGGTTTAAGGCCTAAGACCTCAAGAGAGCGGGCCTCTTCTGAATAGGCCTGACTACCAGGGCTGCCATTAGTTCTGCCGTAGGCGTATCGGCTGCGAATCCGCTGCTGGTCATAGATGTTTATACCGAGAAAATCGCCAATCTTACCGGCCAGTTCCAATTCCGGTTCAATACGTTTTGCCCCGGAATATATGACCTGATATATCAACTCCAGCAGGATAAGACGGGGTTCGTAGGCGAATTTATCCCTAAAATCTGCCAGCAGAGTGTCTAAGCTGATTGTGGATTGGCGGGCCTCTTTGATCAACTCCTTGACCCAGAGCATCTGCTCGTAATTATAATGCAGACTGGTACGGAAAAAATTTTCGATGGTACTCAGTTCTTCGTTGCTTACCCGGCCGTCTATTTCGGCAATCTTAATCAGAATATGAACCAGGAGATAGACAAATTCATTATGTGATTCAGTTTGCGAACGTTCATAGGTCGCTACCTTGCGGCGAATGAAATAAGAAAAGCCCCAAAAGGCAGCGATAAGAATGAAGATAAAAAACATGCCGCCGGAAAGCAGTATGCCCAACAGTTCGAAGAGTCCGCGAAAGTTACCGGCAAGGAGCATAAAGAGAATGAAAAAAAGGAGACATCCCCCGCAGCCTGGTTGATTCCGGTATTGATAATTGTATTGTTTCATTTATGTAAAAATAGCCTTTATAAAATCATGGGCGTCAAAATCACGCAAATCTGCCATCTGTTCGCCTACCCCTATGAAGCGGATGGGAATGGAAAACTCCCGGCAGATATTTATTACAATGCCCCCCTTGGCGGTTCCGTCAAGCTTGGTGAGAGTGAGGGCGGTTAACTCCACCGCCTCGTTAAAGAGCTTCGTCTGGGAGAGGGCATTCTGACCGGTGGTGGCATCTAAAACCAGCATTACCTCATGGGGAGCGCCGGGGCATTTACGATTCATCACCCGTTTGATCTTTTTCAGCTCCTCAATTAAATTAACCTGAGTATGCAAACGACCGGCCGTGTCCACCAGAATAACATCAAAATCACGGCTACTGGCATATTCCAGGGCATCAAAGACCACGGAAGAGGGATCAGCTCCCGGTTTCTTGGCACTGACCTCCACTCCGGTACGTTCGCCCCAGATCTTGAGCTGATCAATCGCCGCCGCCCGGAAGGTGTCGGCTGCCACCAGCAGAACTTTATTGCCTGACTCCTTGAATTTGTGGGCCAGTTTGCCGATGGTGGTGGTTTTGCCCACTCCATTGACCCCGAGTACCATAATCACAAAGGGGCCGGCGGCTGGTTTTTCGGCTGATTTATAATTTTTATTCAAATAACCGGTCATCTTATCCTGCAGAAAGGCACGCAGGGTGCTGATATCGGCCAATTCCCGGCGGTCAACCTGTCTTCTCGCCTCCTCTAACATTTCAGTAACCGTCTGTACTCCGAGATCGGCGGTAATTAATACCTCCTCTAATTCATCCAGCAGTTCGGCATCAATCTCCTTTTTGCCGAGAAAAAGGGCGTCAACCCGTTTAACCAGTGACTCTCTGGTCTTTTGCAGGCCGTTTTTTAAACGTTTAAACAGGCCCTCTGACTGGACTTCTGGGGGGGGGGCTGTGACCGCAGGTGCCGGAGGGGGAGAGGCAGCGGCTTGGGGCTCCTGATGGTCAATGGTATCCGCTGCTTTATTTATTTCTTTTTTCTTTTTAAACCAACCTAACATCTCTTTTTGTCTCCATGACTTCGTTTATTCATTTATATGAAATTATTCGGCAGCAACCTGCCCAGCCATATAGAGGTGCCAATAATGATAAAGGCCGTCTCCAGGGCGAATTCCAACCTCACTCCAGGGGTATAATACCCTTTTTCATAAAAAACAAGAAAGAGGAATAGATAAACCAGTCCAGGCAGCAGGAGATAGCCGTATGGTCTGATCATCATCCCGGTGGCTGTCATTATGGGGGGCAAAACAAAAAGTATGGCCATAATAATCTTCAGTAATATGGTAGTATTATGAAATCCAAGAAGTACCGGCAGCGTCTCTTTGCCGACGATGCGGTCACCCTGGAGATCAAAGAGATCAAAGACGGCGTTACGTACCAGAACCAATAATGATATGAAGATGAAGGCAGTAATGGTAAGCGGGGTAACTCCCCCCTGACTCATGGCTGGCAGTACCGTCAGTACCAGGGCCCAGGCCAGGGCTACAAAGATGGTTTTAGAACCGGGAATCTCCTTTAACATCTCAACCTTCAACAGGCCGGCCATGGAAGACGGGATAAATTTGACACTGTACAATGTCCCGAATATACTCATAATCAGCAGCATGATAAATGGGCTGCGGCCCTCCGTCCAGCCTATGGCAAGGGCAACGATAAGGGCGGTAATGGAAGACAGAAAGAAAATATTACGATTATTAATATAGAAGTTCATCAGGACCGGGTCGTTAAATATCTTCGCCCGTTGATCCGTGATGCGGTTCAGGTTATGCATGGCAAATAAATAACCAAAGGAGATGACCATTAGCTGCCAGGTGGGCTGAATACCTTGTAACAGGCAACAGGCCCCAGTCATAATTCCGCCCCCGGCGGCCACATAGAGGTTGCTTGCCATGAGCCAGCGCATAACTCTGAATGACAAGGCTCGCAGAGGATTGTCGCCATGACTTGGAATGGCTTCCAAGGTGCGTACAACCCGGTTTATCATCCAGGTGGGAGTGGAGGCCCCAGCCGTTACCCCTACGCGTTTGAAGGCGTTTATTTTATCAGGGTCAATTTCGGACTCGGTCTCAATCAAAAAAACTTTCTTCCCCATTCCGGTGGCGATCTCGGCCAGGCGTTTGGTATTGGCGCTGGCCCGGCCGCCCACCACGACTAAGGCATCGACGATCCGGCAGAGTTTTCTTACCTCGTGCTGACGTTTATGGGTGGAGTCGCAGATAGTGCTGAACACCCGGCCGCCTGGGTTTTTATCCTGAATAATCCGGCAGAGCTGGTTAAAGGATAATTCGTCCTGGGTGGTCTGACTGACAATGATGTATTCGCCCTGCAGGCGCAGAGCCCCGGCATCTGCCCCGTTACTCACCACCCGGCAGTCAGGCCCGGCGTAGCCCATCAGGCCCTCCACTTCGGCATGATTGCGATCCCCGATAATTACCGTGGTCATGCCTAGCTTGCGGTGGCGGTAGATAATGGCCTGCACCTTTAAAACCCTGGGGCAGGTGGCATCCTTGACCTGTAGGCCAGCATCCTGCAGGGCCTTTTTCTCGGCCGGAGGGACGCCGTGAGCCCTGATAATTACCGTTCCGGGAGCGGAAGGCCTATCAGGCACCTCCCTTAATACCCCAACCCCCTTGTCCTCCAGGACGGCAAGAACCTGGGGATTATGAATCAGCGGCCCGTAGGTGGAAATATTTCCACCTTCCCGATTCACCAGGTTAATGGTTAAATCAACCGCCCTTCGCACTCCCATGCAGAAGCCAGCTTTCTTGGCTATATATACCCTCATGTATTAGTTGCCACCAAGGTAAAAATGCCGTTTTTAAACGATCCTTGTTTAATTGTCTGAATTTTGTTTTTCATGTTTTTCGTGTTTTGAGGCATGGGTAACCATGACCTTGCCGGCCACGCCGATTCCCAGAGCCAGTCTGGTACCATTAACAACTACAACCAGGGGGCCGGATGGGCTGCTGCTGATTATTTCTATATCGGCGCCCATGGTCAGTCCCATACCCGTCAGGCGGCGTTTAGCCTCCCGGCCGCCAATGATATTGGTGATTTGCACCCGTTCACCCGCCGCTGCCATATAAAGAGGCAGGCTGGGCTGCCGATGAGACAGGCATTTGTCACAGAGGCCATAAATTTCTGTTTTATGCTGCAGTGGATGAAAATTAAATTCTTCAGCGATGGTCAGTTGCCGTTCTTCGAGAATGTGATCGTGGAATTCTTGAATCATTCCGCATTTGGTGCATATCAGGTGGTCGTGATGTCTGCCGAGATGGAGATGCTCATAGAGGGTGTCTTTATTGTCGAAATTACGGCGCTGAGCGAAACCGAATTGACAAAACATATTCATGGTTTCCTGGAGAAAGGCCTGGTCAAGGAGCTCCGGTCGGCGGTCGGCGATTATCTTCATTAATTCAGCCAGGGTTACGTGGCGCTCCTGTGACAGAAATAAATCAAGCACCTGCAGGCGGTCTTCCACCCTGGTGGCCTGAAAAGATTGTAAAACCTCCTGAAATTGTTCGCGGTCATGCCGGTGTTCGGCAGGGATACCCTCCCCGCCGCTGGAGTTGTTTTTGCCTTTACGGAAAAAGGATAGAAGAGAAAAATTCATTTTATCATTCTATCTCAGCGGCCAAAGTCATCGTCAAAACGGACAATATCGTCTTCTCCAAGATAGGGGCCGTTCTGTACCTCTATTAATTCCAAGGGAATAATGCCGGGATTCTCCAAGCGGTGTTTTTCTCCGCAGGGGATGTAGGTGGACTGATTTTCCAGAACGAGATGCACATCTTCACCGCAGGTTACCCTGGCCGTCCCCCTGACCACCACCCAATGCTCTGAACGATGATGGTGCATCTGCAGGGATAGCTTAACCCCCGGTAGCACTGTGATGCGTTTTATCTTAAAACCGGTCTGCTCTTCAAGAATGGTATAACTGCCCCAGGGCCGGTAAACGGTACGGTGCAGGCGGTATTCCTCCCGCTTTTCTCTCTTCAGGTGTTTAACCACCTTTTTGACATCCTGGGCTCGATCCATGGGGGCCACGAGAACGGCATCCGCGGTCTCAATTACTATGGTGTCCTTGAGGCCGACGGCCGCCACCAGGCCGTGCTCTGATTGGATCAGGCTGTTTTTAACATCCTTTAAGATTACGTCGCCTGCCGTGACGTTACCCGCCTCATCTTTCTCGGCCACCTCATAGAGAGCCCGCCAAGAACCAATATCATTCCAGCCCAGATCGGCGGGAATAACGGCCACCTGGTTTGACTTTTCCAGCAGGGCGTAATCAATGGAGTCGCTGGGGGAGAGACTCATTGCCTGCTCCGCAAGCCGGAAAAAGGGGCCGTCCTCCCGGCCGTTGTCAACCGCCTGGCGCATGGCCGTGGTGATCTCCGGGCAGTACTCTTCCATGCTCGTCATTAATGTCTCAGTGCTGAAGGCGAACATCCCTGAATTCCACAGAAAATTTCCGGCCGTTAGATATTTTTTGGCGGTGGCCATATCTGGTTTCTCGACAAAGGAAAGAACCTCATTTCCCTTACCTTTTTCTATGTAACCATAGCTGGTCTCAGCCTTGTCCGGCTGAATCCCGAAGGTAACGAGGCGGCCGCTGCGGGCCAGAGCTGCGGCCTCGTTCACCGCAGCGCCAAAGGCCGCCTGATTTTTAATAAGATGATCGGCAGGTAAGACCAGCATGATGACTGGTTCAGCGTGCATACGTTGGCAATAAAGAGCGGCGGCGTAAATGGCCGGGGCAGTGTTGCGGCCGCAGGGCTCCAAGATTATGGCTCCGGCGGTCAGGCCGATTTCCGCCAGCTGGCTTTTAACAATAAAACGGTGTTCTTCGCCCACCAGCAGCAGGGGCGCGGCGGTGTTGTTTAATGATACCGCCCTTTTTATCGTGGCCTGTAATAAGGAGTCTTCACCAACCAGGTTTAAGAGCTGTTTGGGATATAATTCCCGGGACATGGGCCAGAGGCGGCTGCCGGTTCCCCCAGCCAGAATTATCGGTTGAATTATCATTTTCTACCTCGTTGTTTTTTATCTGAAAATCACCAGCCAAGGGTGTTGGCTTTATTTGTTAACTAACCTAATTATACAATAAAAAATCCCGGCGTTTTTCTTGAAATCTGTTGAGATCAGGCTGCCATTCGGCCTCTAATTCTGCCAGAAGCCGCCCGGCGGCCAACTCATGCCGCAGACGTTTGCTGCCCAGTATAAGGTCAAGCGGGGTGCGCTCGAACTCATACTCGTAGGGTGGTTTCTTGAGCTTGAAATCATCACCGCAGGTCGTCATCACCGCTCTGAGCAATGCCAGGGAAACATGATAGGGCCTGAAATCAAGCCGGTTGGTGACATGGATCTGGAAACCGGCACAGGTCTCAGCGGCCCATTTATTGGCCAGCGGCTCAAAAAATACCGGCCGCAAAAGGCAGCCGGGCAGATCATCGGCAGTGAGAGCGGCCATGATTCTCTCATGCTTGATAAAGGGCGCCCCCCAGAGTTCAAAGGGCAGGGTGGTGCCCCGGCCTTCGGAGATATTAGTACCCTCCCAGATTACCTGGCCCGGATAAACCAGGGCACTTGCGAAGTTAGGCAGATTGGGCGACGGATAGACCCAGGGCAGGCCGGTTTCCGGATAAAAAAAACGGCGCCGCCAGCCCTCCATGGGGATAACCGTCAGTTCCGCGGCCTGGGGAAGCTGGGAGTTGATAAAAAGGGCCAGTTCCCCCAGGGTCATACCGTGGCGCATGGGAATGGCATAGAGGCCAACAAAGGAACGGCAGTCATCCTCTAAAACATTACCTTCCATTAGATCGCCGCCCACCGGGTTGGGGCGGTCTAAAACGACCACCCGCTTGTGGTGGACAGCGGCCTCTTCCAGGCAATAGGCCATGGTTGACATAAAGGTGTAGACCCTGGTTCCGGCATCGGGAAGGTCAATGAGTAGAACATCAAGCATATCCAGCATACCGGCATCCGGCCGCCGGCTCTTGCCATAAAGGCTGAAAATTGGTGTATTCTGCCCGATACGATGATTTGATTCAATCATATTGTCCTGCTTCTCGGCAAAAAAACCGTGCTGAGGCGAAAAGAGGCAGGTTAGCTGAGCGGAAAAGTTCTGTTCAATCAGCTGGCGGCTGTGGACAAAATTTTCATCCACCGAGGCCTGATTACAGAGCAGTCCCAGTCGTTGGCCGTTGAGCCAGGCAGGAGGAGAGTCAATGAATTTTTTTATGCCAAGTTTAGTCATAGTGTAAATAAGGTCAGGACAACACTTTATCTTTCCAGTTCGTGTTATCCCTTAATAATTTCATTGAGACCTTCAATAATAAGATCTAATTCTTCTTTCGCAGCGCGCCCGATTTTTCTCCCTAATCGTTTTATGGAAAGGGTTCTTATCTGGCTTATTTTAGCCCATGATTTTTTAGGTAGCTTTGTATTATTTAATTCAAGAGTTAATGGAAAACCAGCTTTCTGCGGTTGGCTTGTTATCGCAATTGCGATGACTGTACCTGAATTTTTGTTGAATACATTTTGGCTTAATATCAGTACAGGTCGCTGACCTGCTTGTTCATGCCCAATAGTGGGATTCAGATTGGCCCAACGAATGTCTCCTTTTAATATTCCGGCCATTCGTCAATCTCCATCGACAAGCCTTCGTCTGCAAGGGCCTGTTCAAATTTTTGGTTTAATTTTGAGCACTCAATTTCAAGCCTGTTGTGCTCAAGTTTGCCTAATTTTTCTTTTACAGCCTCCTGAATGGCTTTGCTGCGATTTGGGAAAACATGAGATTTTACCAATAAGTCCAGACGTTGCAAGATGCCTTTTTCAAGTGTGATTGCGATTTTTGCAGTTGCCATAACACCACCTCCTGGTATTACCATATATCATACCATCACTTGGGGCAATAATATATTTTTTGATAGTTGAGCAAAATGATATTTTTTGGGCATAGAGGGATATTGCATGGTTCCACAAACAAGACGAAACGGTTCAGATTGTGGTTTGTTGAAAAAAGTTTACATTGAACACCATTGAGCGTTATTGAGGCAAGAAAAAAAGCATTTCGAGAGGTCTTTTTTTAGGGTATATCATATATGCAAAAAGGCAAAGACTAACGGACTCAGTCTCATTTGCCGATTTAATTCTATTTGTGTGACCAATGGCCAATGCAAAAAATTTGACTAACGCTGACAGGAGTTTATATGCGGCCCATTAAAATAGCAATAAGCGGTAAAGGCGGGGTGGGCAAGACGACCATAATGGCCCTCATAGCCCAGCGTTTTGCCGCTGATTTTGCCCAGGTTCTGGTGATAGATGCCGACCCCAGCCCCCATATGGCCGAAACCTTGGGGTTCAGCGGCAAGGTGAAGCCCATTGCCGAGATGCGGGATCTGCTGGTGGAGCGTTCCGGCAAGGTGAAGGGCTCACCATTTTACAACATTAATCCCAGAATTGATGATCTTCCCCAACGTTTCATGCTGGAGAATGAGGGGATTAAATTAATGATTCTCGGAGCCATTCAGACCGGGGACAGCGGTTGTGCCTGTGCCGAAAATACAGTGCTGCGCCGTTTGCTGGTCAAATTACTGCTGGAAAAAGATCAGGCCGTTCTCCTCGATATGGAGGCCGGGGTGGAACATCTCGGGCGGGGCACTGTCGCCGGAGTGGATCATCTGCTGGTGGTGGTAATTCCGTCCCGCTCCAGTGTCCGTACCGCTTTAAAGATTGCCCGGCTGGCTCGGGAGGTGGGAATACCACTTGTCTCCTTTGTTGGTAATAATATTAGCGACAAAGGAGACGAAGAGTTCTTAAACAAGCTCTTACCGGAGAAGATAATTGCCGCCTTTCCTAATTCCGCCGACATAAGACGGGCGGAACGTGACGGCCTGGCAATTTCATCTCTGGCCCCTGAATTTAATACTCCGCTGGATGATATTATGAATGAACTAACCGGGAAAGAGATAAAAAAATAGGGGGCTTGCGCCCCCTAAAAGAGAAGAGATAGAGAATAACATGAAATGTTATGCCTATACTTTTAAGCCTATAAATATTATTTGTCAAGTAATTAATTAAATACTTATCTTTTTGTAATCACACCTAAAATAGTTACAAAATACATAACATTACAGCCAAAGGCATAGATGATGACTACTGTACAGCAATTTTATCGTAAGATAACCGATGAGATGGAGTATTGTTTTAATATTGAGACCAACCTGCCGTTAAACGAGGATGAGAGTCAACGGCTGCGCTTGTTATTGGCAGACGGTTTTATCGCCGAGACCGTGAGTTCTGTGCCATATTTCGGCGGGGCCGGGGTTGTGGAGGTCGGGCCGCGTTTAAACTTTGCTACGGCCTGGTCTTCAAATATGGTCTCCATCTGCCGGGCTGCCGGTTTGGCCAAAATCAGCCGGGTGGAGCGTTCCAGGCGCTATCAAATACCGGCAGGTGTTGAAGCGGCTGATTTTGTCAGCCGTCATCATGACCGGATGACTGAATGCCGTTATAATTCTCCTTTGACCACTTTTGAGATCGGTATCAAGCCCGAGCCGGTTTATGATATTCCTTTAAAGGAGAAGGGGCCTGACGCCCTCATGGAGATCCCCGGTATCTCCATGGATGAATGGGACAGAACTTTTTATTACGATTATTTTGTTAAAAAACATAAGCGTAATCCCACCATTGTCGAGATTATGGATCTCAATAACGCCAATAGTGAGCATTCCAGACATGGCTTTTTTCGCGGTCGGCAGATAATTGACGGCCAGACACAGCCGGAAAATCTCATGGAGGTCGTCAAATCGACTCTCAATGCTCAGCCTGCCAACAGCGTTATCGCCTTTAACGATAATTCAAGTGCCATCCGGGGGCGGCAGTTTAAGGCCCTGATTCCTACCCGGCCCGGTTTCCCTTCGCCCCTGGCCCCGGCCCCTGTCCACTACCATATTATATTCACCGCTGAGACCCATAATTTCCCCACCGGGGTAGCCCCTTTCCCCGGCGCTGAGACCGGCACAGGCGGCAGGCTGCGGGATGTGCAGGGT
>JAJSAA010000042.1 GCA_024274995.1 Deltaproteobacteria bacterium | reverse complement strand
CCGCCTGGGAGTATTGCCAGGCCAATCAGGACTTGGCCTCTGACCTCAGTTTTGGCCGGGGCGGTGGTCTGGATATGAGTTTTGAGCAGGCCTCCTGCCTGGTATTTCTGGGCTCCCATCTCGGGGAGAACGTCGAGGTGCCAGTGATGCAGAAATTCAGTCAGGCCATGGCCCGGGGAGCGGATCTCATTGTTGCGGATCCCCGTTTCTCTTCTGTCGCCGCCAAGGCCCGTTATCATCTGATGCTGCGGCCCGGCAGCGATAACGCTCTGCTTCTGGCCTGGCTTAAATATATTATTGAAAATGGTCTCTATAATCGGGAGCTGGAGTCATCATTTGACCTTGAGATTCTGCGGGTAAGGCTGGCAAGCTATGGTCTTGAAGAACTAAGCGCCGCCTGTGACCTGAAGACGGCTGATATCAAGGCCAGTGCTGAGCTTATGAGCAGCGCCGCCCCGGCGGTGTTCGTCTACCCCGGCCGCCATAATTCCTGGTATGGTAATGATGTCCAGCGTCTGCGTCTAAAGGCCATTCTTAATGTTGTGCTGGGGGCGGAATCTAAGGTCGTAAATGATATCCGTTCCCCCCGGGTTCCGGAGGCGGGGCGTCTGTACAGTACGATTATTAACCGTCTCCAGCAGGGTAGAATCGGCTGTCTCGGCATTTGGGGCCAGAATCCCCTGCAGGCTCATCCCAATACCTATCGTACCATTAACGCCCTGCGGCAGGCTGATTTTGTTTTCTGCTGTGATATCTATCCCGGTGAGGCGGCCCTTTACGCCGATATTATTCTGCCCGAGGCCGGTTTTTTAGAACGTTCAGAAATTATTGTCAGCCCTGGCAGACGGCGCGCGGCCCTGCGCCAGGCGGTGCTGAAACCGCGTTTTGAGGCCCAGGAGCCCTATTGGATTGTCAAACAGCTGTCTTCCCGCCTGGGGCGGGGCCGGCGTTTTGGTTTTGATTCGGTTAAGGAACGTCTGAGTGATGACCTGCGGCAGATGGGGTTAAGCTGGGATAAACTGCAGGAACGGGGTTTTGCGGTTCCTTTGCTGGCGGCCGCTCCATTGCCAGCCTCGGTGGCTTCCGCAGTCAGGATTAGATTGAAGAATAAACTTCCCCTTGGAACTGTTGAACAACTATTGGAGTTTGCTGCGGTTTCTTCGCCCCCCAAGGGCTTCGCCCGCTTGCTCTCCGGCCGTTCGCCGGTGGATTCCAGGGGGCTGGTAAATAATCGCTGGCTGCGCCACGAACTGGAAGAAAATGAATTATGGCTTAACGACCGTTTGGCCCGGCAGCTCGGCATTGTTCAAGGCCAGGAGCTGTTTTTGGAGAACCAGGACGGCCTGCGCAGTATGCGGCCGGTGCGGATAAAGGTTACTCCCGGTATCCGGGCGGATTGTCTTTATATGGCCCATGGCTTTGGCTGCCAGTCGCCATTTCTGACTACCGCCTATGGTCATGGAGTGGCGGACAGCCCCCTGATGGTCAGAAGTATTCCTGATCCACTCTCCGGGGTGCGGGGCGGGCGGGTTAATTTTGTCCGTTTTATTAAGGATGGCACACCACTGCCCATCCCCAGCCTGGACTTGCCGGCGACAGCGGCTGTTTTCCTTACCGGTGCGGAATAAGGACGATGGGCAGGAATACGCGACATAACAAATCATCCCCGGATCCTAAGCGGCGGCGCTTGTTGGCTGACGGCGGCCGGGGGATATGGTATCTGGCTCTTCTGGGGCTTTTTTACCCGCTTTTGCGGTTTGTGAATTTTGCTATTCCCCGCAAACCGCAAAAGGTGCGGGTGGAAACGGATATTCCGCCTGGGGGGTTTTATATTGGTGCCGAGTTTGTGGTTTTTACCGACGCTAAAAAGGTCTGGGCGGTGTCCCGCACCTGTACCCACCTGGGTTGCAAACTTGCCTACAACGAGACTAAGAAAGAATTGATTTGTCCCTGCCATCACAGTATTTTTTCTAAAGCCGGTAAAAGACTGGCTGGGCCGGCCAGGCGTAATCTGCCTCGTTATAAGGTCAATAAAACTGTTGGTAAACCGGGTTATATGGTGATCATTTAGGACTTATGCGGGGGTTATTGGATATAAAATGGGGGGCCAGGAGCATAGCTGTTCTCTATGTTTCGCTATTCTCCGGTATGGTGCTGGCCCTGCAGTACGATCCGTCCCATCCCTATTATTCTGTTTCAGTGATAGACACCTTAGTGCCCTTTGGCACTTTCTGGCGTTCCCTGCATTTTTATTCCAGCCAGCTTTTTCTGCTGTTGCTGGTTTTTCATCTTCTGGCGATGTTTTTGAAAAATCCACCCTCGGCCTCTCTACTGAGCTGGCCCCGCCTGGTATTTGCCATGCTGGTGGTTGTCCTTCTGCTGTTCAGCGGTTATATTCTGCGGGCCGATGCCACTGGTTCCTCGGCCGGGCATATAGCTGAAAACATTATTTTATCAATCCCTGTTCTGGGACACGCTCTAAACGCCTTTCTTTTTGATATCTCTGCCGATGGTATGCGGCGGGTTTATGCCGACCATCTCATCGGTCTGGGGCTGGTTTTCGTCGTCCTTACCTGGCCGCATATCAGGCGTTATGTGGTGGGCTGGCGCCAGTTCCCCTGGCTGATTCTGGCGCTTGCTGTCTGGGCGGCGCTTATCCCCGCCCCCATGGACGCGGCCAGACTCGGGGTATTTCATATCACCGGCCCCTGGTTTTTTGTCGGCCTGCAGGAGATGTTGCGCCATATACCGGTCTTGCTGGCGGGGGTAATCTGGCCGGCGCTACTGGTGGTTTTATTGCTCTTTATGTGTCCAGGGGGGCGTTATCGGCATCTAACGGCTGTTTTGACTCTAATATGGTTGGCGGCCTATTTATTGCTGACTGTTATTGGCTGGCGGTAGAGGCGGCGGCCTGGCAGAGGCGCGTCTTTGGCACCCGTAGGGGCGTATTGAATACGCCCTTTTTTATAAACCCAATATCACATTCATGAGGGCAGGGGAATTTCGATACAGAAGGTGGAAGCGTGCCCTGCTTTAGCGCTCACCGTTATCCGGCCGCCATGGCCCTCGATAATCTGCTGGACGATGGCCAGCCCCAATCCGGTTCCAGCCTCCCTCGTGGTGAAGAAGGGGGTGAAAATCTGCTTTGCTGTCTTCTCATCCATGCCGCATCCGGTATCGCTCACCATGATTTCGCTTACGGTCTTTCCATCTCTGCCCTCGGTCTCGGCGGCCCGGATGGTGATAATTCCCTCCTCTTTATCAAGGGCCAGGCAGGCGTTGTGAATAAGGTTGATCAGCACCTGGCGAAATTGATGTGGATCAGCCCAGCATTCCAGATTGGCGGGGATCTCGGTCTCCAGGTGGCAGGTGGCCGGTAAACGGCCGCCCCGCTCTAAAATATCCTGGCTTTCAGCTATCTCCCCGCTCAAAGACAGCCATTGTGGTTCCGGCCGCGCCGGTTTGGAGAATTGCAAAAAATTACTGATCTTACTCTCTAAACGCTGGCTTTCGCGCAGGACTATTTTGAGGAGAGTCCGGTTGCCGGGCTCAGTATCGGCATCCTGCTCTAAAACCTGGGCGGCCCCGGAAATAGCGGCTAAGGGATTACGGAATTCGTGGGCAATACCGGCCGCGATCTCGCCGATGGCCGCCATCTTTTCACTCTGCTTGATTTTGTTCTCCATTTCTTTGATGCGGCTCAGATCCTGTAAGGTATATACCCGGCAGTCATCACAGCCCTCGGGCATATTGAGCTTGGCCCATGAATAACCCACCGGGATTTTTTGTTTGTCCTGGCGCATAATATCAATTACCGGTCTTTCCTCATGACCGCTGGTGAGGGGAAAATCAGCCAGCCGGCTGATGGGGCGGCCGATGATCTCCATGGGCTGATAGCCGGTTATCTGGGCGGCAGCCGGGTTGAATGAGGTGATTATGCCCAGATTGTTCACTGTAATTATTCCCGAAGATATATCGGCGAAAATCTGTTTGTAGAGCAGGGTTATGCGGTCAAAATTCTGTGAGGTCTGCTTGAGGATATCCTCGGTATGGCGCTGTCTCTGGGCCAGAAATGAGCTGAGGATGGCGACGATATAGAAGGAGAGGCCATAGATGGTGATGTTCTGCCAGAATAAATCAGGCAGGCGGCTGAACATATGGAGGCTGTGGGGTAGAATCTGACCTGGGCTGGAATATTCAGCGCTGAGAACCAGGGCGTAATTTATAAGGTTAAAGGTGGCGATGAGCAGTCCGCCGCTCTTAAAAAGCAGCATTCCGGCGCTGATAACCGGGAAGAAATAGAGGAAGGTGAATATGGAGTGACTGCCGCCGGAAAAATACACTATTGTCCCGATCATAATCGAGTCCATGGTAATCTGCAGGAGGGCGAACAGGCGGTAGTCTCGGCAATGGTTAAGAATCAGGCTGGAGATAATGCTGAAGATGTAGACTGCTGAGATAAAGATCAGGATATGGGGCAGGGGGGCGATAACCAGATTGGTGAGACTGATCTGCAGGAGGGCGATGACCCCGAGCAGCAGACTCAGTGTACTAACTCGCAACAGCAGAAGCCATTTGATCTGACGGCGCAGGAGAGCGGCGGCCGGGGATAAATCAGCGGGCGTTGTCATTATCTATGCCGTATTTCTTTATTTTATAACGCAGGGATCGGAAGCTGATTTTCAAGAGTTCGGCGGCCTTCATTTTGGAGCCGCCGGCCTGGGTCAGGGCCTTACGCAGCAGGCGTCTTTCCAGGTTTTCAACCGCCTGCTCTAAGCCCAGGTCGAAGTCATCATCGGTGGATGCTGCTCCCTGCTGACTTTGGGCCGTCTGTCTATGGCTGGCGATGGACAGGCTCTCCGGCAGGATTATGTTGGAACTTTCCATGGCCACCCCCCGTTCAATGATGTTTTCCAGCTCCCGGACGTTGCCGGGGAAGTCATAATTCATCAAAACCTCCATGGAATAGGAGGATAGGGCGGATATCTCCTTGGCAAAGAGCCGCGAATATTTTTTCAGGAAATAGTCAACCAGCAGAGGGACATCCCCCTTCCTTTCCCGCAGGGGCGGGACGCGGATGGGAACCACGGACAGGCGGTAGAAGAGGTCTTCCCGGAAACGTCCGGCAATGACCTCCTGCTCCAGATTACGGTTAGTGGCGGTTATAACGCGGATGTTGACCTTGATAGTATGCGAGCCGCCCACGGGCTTGAATTCGCGTTCCTGAATCACTCGCAGAAGCTTGGTCTGCACCAGAGGGGTTAATTCACCTACTTCATCTAAAAAGACGCTGCCCTTGTCGGCCTCGGAAAAGAGGCCCTGCTTGTTGCTGACGGCCCCGGTGAAGGAACCCTTGACATGGCCGAACACCTCGCTTTCAAAGAGGTTTTCCGGAATGGCATTACATATAATAGGCACAAAGGCATGGTCGGTGGCCTTGCTGAGATTATGGACGGCGTGGGCCACCAGTTCCTTGCCGGTGCCGGATTCTCCTTGAATAAGAACATTGGCGTGAGTGGGGGAGATGCGCCTGATAAGATCAAAGATCTTCAGCATTTTCGGGCTTTGGGCGATGATCCCTTGGAAGGTCTCTCCGGCTGGTTGAGCGGCTGTATTGCGGGCCGTCAATAAGGCGGAGTGGATAATTTCCTTGATTTCCGTTACGTTAAAGGGCTTGGTAATATAGTCATAGGCCCCGCCCTTCATGGCGGCTACTGCGTCTTCCGGTGAGGCGTAGGCGGTAATCAGAATCACCGGTATGGTGAGTCCGTCACTCCTGATCTGCTCCAAAAACTCAATGCCGCTCATCTCCGGCATCTTGATGTCGGAGATAATGAGATCATAGTCTCGCCTCTCTACGGCGGTGAGGGCATCCTGAGCATTGGCCGCAGTGTCGGCAGCATAGCCTTCTTTTTCCAGCAGGACTTTAAGGAACTCCCGCATGCTTAATTCATCGTCTATAATTAGTATATTGGGCATGGCGGCTCATCATTTATCTTGCTCCTCTTGGAGCAGTAGGCGGGAAATATCAATATGGTGTTTCAGGGATGCTCCGGCTGTTAGACCATAATCGTCTGTCGCAATCTTCGCCAGTATTTCTTCTCCCGGCCCGCCTGGCGCTTATGGTCTGCTGTTTATTTGACGGTATAGGTGAAATGAAAGACCCTTTTGCGGCCATCTGTCAGTTTGGTGCCTACATCGAGTTTGTAGAGACCTAATTTCGTCAGGGTAATGTCAGAGCCGAAGGTGCCGTTCATGGCCATGAGCATAACTGGGGGGCTGATTTTTCCAGCTGGATTGGTGATTTTAAGCGCAGCCATGCCGTCTGTAAGCTGTTTGCCTGATTTCTGGCTGGTGAACATGACCATAAAATGATTAGTGGCTGTCAGGCCCATTTTGGCCATGGCCGCTTTGATATCTTTAAGATGGGCCATGGCGCTGACTCCATCTACCTCAAGCATGGGCAGCATGATCTGTTTGCCGCCCGTTTTCATAGTCATATCCATGTTCATTCCAGCCTGGGCTGTACTCAGGAAGGCGAAGCAGAGAATAAAGGCCATGGTGATAGATTTCAGGTGCATGTTGAATCTCCTTTTGTGATTTGTTTTAATGGGCGAAGCTGTCAATATCCTCGGGCTATCGGGATAAAGCAGAAGTGGATGAAAGTAAGAATATGGTCATAATTCGCTTTAAGTCAAACAAAAACAAAGGGGAGGTTCTTGTTTTGTAACTTATAGTTGTTCCAAGAGAACAAAATAAATGATTATAGTTTGTGAATAAAAGAATGCATCTCCCCGTTACAAATATTCGTAACTTATCGTCGAACGATTTTAAATAGAGTTTTGGACGGGTGAGT
>JAJSAA010000041.1 GCA_024274995.1 Deltaproteobacteria bacterium | reverse complement strand
GTCTCAGGTTTGAGCCTCAATCCGGCTTGATATTCGTCCAGTTTTTTTAATTGCTGCGGGTATAAATATATTCTGCCAGGGCTCTAAGGGGATCGGCCTTATGATCAAAATGCCGCAGGGCTTCAAGGGCTACCGCTACCGCCTCCCCGGCCTTTTCCCTGGTTGCTTCAAGACCGAAAATAGCCGGGTAGGTGGCCTTATTATGCTCGGCATCGGAACCGGCGGCTTTACCTAATTGCTCGGTGGTGCCCAGGACATTTAAGAGGTCATCAACAATCTGAAAGGCCAGGCCGATATTACGGCCATAGTTAGTCATGGCCAGAAATTCGTCTTCATCGGCCCCGCCCAGCAGCGCCCCGCTCTGCACCGAGGCCGTAATCAGGGCTCCGGTCTTGCAGCTATGAATCAGGCGCAGGGTGGAAAATGTAATTTCCTTGTTCTCAGACTCAATATCCAGGGCCTGGCCGCCCACCATCCCTGTGGAACCGGCAGCCCGGGCGATAAGATTTATTATCTTGAGCTGGACATCGGCGTTTAACAAAGCGACGTTATCCCGGCTCAAGAGTTCAAAGGCCAGGGTCAACAGCCCATCACCGGCCAGTATAGCCTCAGCCTCCCCATAGACCGTATGATTAGTGGGCTTGCCGCGCCGCAGCTCATCGTCATCCATAGCCGGCAGGTCATCATGAATGAGGGAATAGGTATGGATACATTCCAGGGCGCAGGGAACATCCATAAGAGGCGCAACGCTGCCGCCCAAGGCCTCGGCCGCCGCCATACAGAGGATGGGCCTTATTCGTTTGCCACCGGCTCTCAGGCTGTAATTAAGGGCCTCAAAATGGGTTGTAAGGTGTTCATCCGATTCCGGCAGAATCGAACTAAGGGCCTCCTCAACAAGGGTACGTTTTGCGGTCAGATAGCTCTTAATATCCATCAGTCACGCTGGGAGTTGAAGGGCTCCACGCCTATAGAATTATTTTTATTAAGCAGAATATCTATCTTTGCCTGGGCTTCGTCAAGTTTTTTATTGCAGAGTTCGGCAAGTTTTATGCCTTCATCAAACTTTTTCAAAGACTCATCAAGACTAAGTTCGCCGCTTTCCAGAGCACGGCTGATTTCTTCCAGGTTTTTCAGACTGCTCTCAAAGCTTTTTTTTGCCATAGTTTACACAGGGATCAATAAGTAACATCCATACCCGGTTGCTCGGGCATAACGAAAAAAGATAGAAAAAAATTCTTGCCGACAAAACTCGCTCTATGATAAAAGAAAGTCGATGAATGAGCAATTTAAAAAAGAGATATTAAATCATATCGATTTATTCGCCAAATGGCTGACCGTGGAAAAGGGCTATTCCCCGCACACGGTAGACAATTATTGTCGTGACCTTAAAAAATTCGCCTGTTTCCTGCATTATGCCACTTCTTTTTCCAAGATAGAACCAGGCAATATAAAGGCCTATATCTATTCTCTCGGCACCAGCCACAAACCAGTGTCAGTGGCCCGCAAACTTTCAGCCCTGCAGACATTTTTCGCGCTGCTTGTCCGCCGCGGAATCCGCCAGGACAACCCGCTGAACGGCATCGTCCGCCCCAAGCAGGGCCATCATATCCCCATATTTCTCACAGTGGATGAGACCTTCTGCCTCATGACGGCGCCTGATGCTGACGACGCTTTCGCGGCCCGGGATCGGGCAATTCTAGAGTTATTATACTCCACGGGTATGCGGGTTTCAGAGTTGACAAATCTCGACATTAACGCTCTTGATTTCGAGACGGAAATGGTTAAGGTAAGGGGCAAAGGGAATAAGGAGCGTCTTTGCCCCGTTGGTTCCCCGGCTTTAGAGGCGGTTAGGGCCTACATGCCCCAAAGAGAATTACTGCGCCGCAGGCTTAAAGATGGCCGGCAAAACGACGTAGCATCCCTCTTTGTCAATTCCAGAGGCGGCAGACTGACCCCGCGCAGCATCGAGCGTTTAGTGAGTCATTATGCCGCCAAGGCTGGTATAATCAGCCGCGTTACCCCCCATTCGTTGCGTCATTCCTTTGCCACTCACCTTTTGGAAATGGGTGCTGACCTGCGTCTTGTTCAGGAGTTATTAGGCCATTCCAGCCTCTCAACCACGCAAAAGTATACCCACCTGACCATTGACCATTTGATGGAGGTCTATGATAAGGCCCATCCCCGGGCCCGGAAGAAGTGAATTTCAGCCTCACAGGAGTTACAGCTCGGCGTTTAGGGCAATTTACAGTCACACCTAACTAGTTACTAATAATCAAGATAAAGGATAAAAGGATATTTCAGATGAAGATAAACTCAACAACCATTCTTGCCATCCGCCATAAGGGGAAGGTGGTTCTGGCCGGTGACGGTCAGGTCACCCTGGGCAATACAATAATGAAGCATAACGCCCATAAGGTCAGAAGGTTATACAACGGCCAGGTGATTTGCGGCTTTGCCGGAGCCACGGCTGATGCCTTTACCCTCTTCGAGAGGTTGGAGACCAAGCTGGAACAATATGACGGAAACCTCCTGCGTGGTGCCGTATCTCTGGCCAAGGACTGGCGCACCGACAAGTTATTACGTAAACTTGAGGCCTTTCTGGTGACAGCGGATCATGAGCATTCACTTCTCTTAAGCGGCACCGGCGATGTTATTGAGGCCGACGACGGCATATTGGCAATTGGTTCCGGCGGCCCTTACGCTCAGGCGGCGGCCAAGGCCCTTATCCAGCATACCGAGATGAACGCCGAAGAGATATGCCGGGCCGCCATGGAAATTGCGGCCTCCATCTGCATCTATACCAATCATCATATTACCATGGAAAAATTATGACCTTAAAATCACTCACTCCTAAAGAGATAGTTACCGAATTAGATAAATATATTATCGGGCAGGATAATGCCAAAAAATTTGTTGCCATCGCCCTGCGTAACCGCTGGCGGCGGCAGCAGGTTGAGGGCCACCTGCAGGAAGAAATCTCACCCAAGAATATTATCATGATCGGCCCCACCGGGGTTGGTAAAACCGAGATCGCCCGCCGCCTGGCCCGCCTGGCCCAGTCACCATTCTTAAAGATTGAGGCCTCAAAATTCACCGAGGTGGGCTATGTCGGTCGTGATGTAGAGTCCATGGTTCGTGATCTCACCAATCTTGCGGTGAACATGGTACGCTCTGAAGAACGGCGCAAAGTGGATAAAAAGGCCGCTCTTCTGGCCGAAGACCGCCTCCTTGATCTGCTGGTACCACCCGGCCCCAAGCCTACCGCCCCGCCGGAGTCCACCGATACCAAGGTTCTGGAATCTCCGTTTGAAGTGCAGAAACCGGCAGAGCCGGCCCTCAGTACCAAAGAGAAATTCCGCCGGATGTTAAAAGATGGCAAATTAGACCACAAAGATGTGGAGATGGATGTCAGCCAGAACATGAGTATGCCCATGGTCGAGGTTTTCTCCAACGCCGGAATGGAGGATATGGGCAGCGGCCTGAAGGATGTCTTTGGCAAGATGTTTCCCCAGAAGCCCAAGAGGAAAAAGGTTCAGGTCTCCGAGGCTCTGCGTTTATTAACCATGGAGGAGGCTGAAAAATTAATCGATGAGGACAAGGTCATCCAGAATGCCATTCAACGGACGGAACAATCGGGCATAATCTTCCTGGATGAAATTGACAAAATCACTTCCCGCCACGATGGGGCGCATCAGGGCGGTGAGGTCTCCAGAGAGGGGGTACAGCGTGATTTGCTGCCCATTGTCGAGGGCTCAAACGTCAACACCAAATTCGGCATGGTTAAGACCGACCATATCCTCTTCATCGCCAGCGGGGCCTTTCATCTCTGTAAGCCTTCTGATTTAATCCCAGAATTACAGGGCCGTTTCCCCATTCGGGTGGAACTGGATTCCCTGGGCGAGAAGGAGTTTTACCGTATCCTCACCGAACCGGAGAACGCCCTGATTAAACAATATATCGCCCTCATGGCCACCGAGGGTATAGAGCTGATTTTCGACGATGAGTCCATCCATGAGATTGCCAAGATCGGCGCCAAGGTCAATCAGAAGACCGACAACATCGGAGCCAGACGCCTGCATACCATGTTAGAGCGCCTTTTAGAGGATCTGTCTTTTAACGCTCCGGACATGGAAGAAGGTGAATTCAAGGTGACCGCCTCATACGTAAGGGAGCAGTTAGACAATATTGCCTCGGACGAAGACCTCAGTCGTTTCATCCTCTAACGGTGGAAGAGCGGCCTGATTTCAAGGTTCGTTTGTTTTTTTATATTGACATTATGGCATATTTTCTTTATTTATTGCTGTTTCAATTAACAATCATTGCTTAAATAGCATAAAGTTTATTAGGAGAGTTGGCATGGCTACAGCGGAAAATCAGGTAAATCAGATATACACCAGCGGAATATTTAACCCCATTACTGAAAAGTGCGAGGGTTGCGAGCGAATTATCGAGGTTGAGTCCCAGAAAATATGTAAGACCTACATCAACCCCGAAGCAAAATGGAAGCTGGGAATCTGTAATTTTGCCTCCCATGTTAAACCGGAAATCACTACCTCTAAGATAAAAGTCAATCCGTTGAAGGCCTCCAAACGGGCCATGGGTAGAAAATAAGCATTTCCAAAAATTTTATTAGTTGTGAAATTGATACTGGCGGAGAGGGTGGGAGTCGAACCCACGGAACCCGCAAAGGTTCACCGCATTTCGAGTGCGGCCCATTCGGCCACTCTGGCACCTCTCCTAACTTCTCCGTGAACGGAAAAAATTCTTTAATAAGGCTCCGCATTCAGCGGCCATTACTCCTGTTTCAACCTTTATTTTATGGTTAAGAAGATTATCACTGCCGATTTGATAGCGGCTTTCTACCGCCCCGGTTTTTGGATCATGGGCCGCGAAAACCAAGCGGACGACCCGGGCCTGAATCAGAGCCCCAAAACACATAAGACAGGGCTCAAGGGTAACATAAATCGTTGTATCAGGCAGCCGATAGTTTTTTGAACACCGCCCGCCCTCCCGCAGAACCAAAATTTCGGCATGGGCAGTAGGATCGTGAGCACCGATAACCGAATTACCGGCCTGAGCCAGCACCGTGCCATCGGCAGCGCTGAGAACCGCCCCGACCGGCACCTCACCACGTTCGGCGGCTCGTAACGCTTCGCCATAAGCTAGCCGCATGTAGTCCAGAGAGGAGTTAATCAGGAACCTGCCTCATCTTGACGCCTTAATTTATTGGCATAATTGGCGGCATACCAGCCTGCCACGCAGCCATCACCCACGGCCTTGGCCATCTGATAGGGGGGGCCGACAATATCACCAGCGGCATATATCCCCTTAATATTTGTTTCCAGCCGCTTATTCGTCTCAATATGGCTCATTGTCTCCATATCGAGGCTGACGCCGATATTTACCGCCAGCTCCAGGGCTCCTTTGGCCCCCAGCTCAATAAATACCCCCTCCAGCTCCAGTTTATCACCATCAGCCAAAAGCAGAGATTCGACAGCATTATTACCGACAATTTCCTTGACCGAAGTCTCTTTCACCTGCACGGCGCTGGCGGCAAGTTTGGCAGCCAAATCAGGGGCCAGATTAAGTTTGTCGGCCAGCAGGAAAACTTCAGAGGCATAATTAAGCAGGGTCAAAGCCCCGTCAGCCGCCGCACTACCATTCCCCACCACTGCCACCCTGGCTTTACGAAAAAAATTGGCATCACAATCAACACAGTAACTCACCCCGCGGCCGGCAAATTCCTTTTCGCCCGCTACTCGAAGCTTTTTACGCGAGGTGCCGGTGGCGAGAATTACGGAACGGGCCAGAAACTCACCGCTCTCAGTACGAACAAAGAATAAATTATCTTTTTGCTCAAGGCTCAGAACATCCTCATTAATTATATCGGCCCCGAAACTGCGAGCCTGCTCCTGGGCAGCGCTGAGCAGATCGGCCCCAGTGCTGACTCCGCTGATACAAAGATAATTTTCAACATGAGCCCCATATAAACTGCTGGCCTCAATCCGGCCAAAAACCTTTACCCCGGCCTTTTTACGAACGGCATGGACAGCGGCCTGCAAACCGGCAGGACCAGCGCCGACGATAAGCACATCAATTATATTCTCACTCATAAAATTCACCTGTTATTCAATCAATAACCATTCAGCGAGGGCTGCAAACTACCCTCAACCCGTAAGCGTAATAATCAAACTGCGGCAAAGGGAAATTCAGGATCATCAATCAGCTTCACGAGACGCTGTTTCTTACCGGTTTTGCGGGCATGGAAATCAACAAGAGACTCAATTATCTCCAGAACCTTCTCTTCATCTACTCCAGCGGCGATACGTCGTCCAACCTTTGGTTTAGGGCCGCCTTTTCCACCGGCATAAACCTCAAAACCATTTCTAACGGCCCGCACCCCAATATCGGTGGTAAGGGGGTTTGAGCAGGAGGCTGGACAGGCCGAGACCGCAATTTTAAATTTTGGCTTTACATTGGTTCGATCCTTAAAACGCTCCAGGATACGATTAGAGAAGGCCTGGGTATTTACCATTCCCAACTGGCAATACTGACTGCCCACACAGATACGGGGCAGAGGGAATTTCCCCGGGCCTTTTAATTCCGCCCCGGCCTCAACAAGCGCCTTCTTGATTGCCTCCTCGTTTTCATCCTTGACATCTAAAAGGCGGATATTCTGCGCTGTAGACAAATAAATACCGAGATTATAACGCTCAGCCAGATCGTGAACCACGGTTAACATTCCAGCGGGCAGTAACCCCGCCGGCAATAGAATAGTAATACTTTTCTTGAGCTTTTTCTTATTCATAACCTTTCTCACTGATTGAATTTATGTAACTGTCCGGCCAAGACGGGCAAACTGCCCCGAACCAAGTGCTGTAACGGCTCAGGAAAGTGCTGACTTTAACAGTTACCAATTTATTTAAGATAATTTGATCATATTACTTTAATTTTTTCTCACAATCAATTATTTTACTGAATTCTATTTTTAGTTTTTTCAGACGGTCTTTGTGACCGTTTTTAGGCACGAGAGATAACACAATTGGCTAAAAACTAAAATTTAAGCATTCATTAATATAAGGAGATAGAAATGGCGAGGGCACATAATCCATACGGAGCTGCGGAAAAGGCTGCCAAAGCGATTGACCGGGATCGGGAGAGAGAACGAAAATTCATGTTGCAGGCCTGCTTCCGTCATGCCGATGACCTGGCAATAAAATTAGTTCAGCACCTTCTTGATGATCATATTATTGAAACCAACTCAGAACGAACTATCAGAGAGTTATTGAGTAAACTTTTGAGCCGGATGGCCGATATGGATGAGTTTGATATCCAGTTCAAAACCGCCCCCATTCGAACCATGGTACCAGATCCAAATATTATCAGTCTTTACCTTACCCAATATATTATTGAAGATTTGATTAATAACCCGGCTATTCTTGATATTTTTGGCGATGATATGGATATATACAAAACCATTGATTCCGTCATGCACAGCATACGGCCACCCGCCTGACCGGAATGAACGAAGAACATCCCCGGGCGATGCCCTGTCTGCTTTTTGCCGACAGCAATGGAGAGATATATGATTTCCCGGAACTCGAAATGGCCGGCCGCAGTGCTTACCAGTTTCAAGCTCCCAGTTTAGATCAACTTATTCCCCTACCGGAGGGCAGCGAACTCTTTGTCCTGCCGCACCGTTATCCAGTGGGGTTTACCCCGGATAACGGTGAAGCCCTTAAATTAAAACACAATCCCTTTGCCGCCGGTGATATACAGGCGGTTGCGGCCTTTATATCACCGGCTTACACCCTTAACCATTTCACCGCCTTTGAAAAGGATAACAGCTCCCCCGCCCTCCTGCCCCTCTTCGCCTATAGTGCCGTGGGCTGGTATGACGATAGATTCTGGGTCAGCGCCTTTCGCAGCGACACCAGCAAACGCCAGGATATATGCCGCTTTGATCCCGACAAAATTGAACGGCAAACAGTAAAATCCCTGCGCCAGCATCCAGACAACCGTCTGATTCAGCATCTTGGCAAGTGCAGCCTGACCTATAGCTGCCCCGCCGCCAAGAACTTTTTTCTGGAACGGGATGAGGCTCCCCTCCCATGTTCGCCGATCTGTAACGCCCGCTGCCTGGGTTGTATATCACTCCAGCCCTCAGGCTGCTGCCCCTCAACCCAAGAAAGGATAAAATTTATTCCCAGCCCGGCAGAGATTGCCGGTATAGCGGCCAGCCATCTCCAGAAAGTCAAGCCGCACGGGGTGGTGAGCTTTGGCCAGGGCTGTGAAGGTGAGCCGCTACTCCAGGAAGATACCATTGTCCAGGCCATCAAACTAATCCGCCGGCAGACCAAAAACGGCACCATCAATTTAAATACCAATGCCAGCCGCCCTGAGGCCGTAGCCCGCCTCGCTGAAGCCGGGCTTGACAGTATGCGGGCCAGTATGAACAGCGCCCGCCCCGAGGTTCACCGCCGTTATTACCGTCCCAAGGATTTTAATCTTGATTCCGTCCGCCAGTCCATTAAGGAAATGAAGAAACGGGGCCGTTTCGTATCCCTTAATTATTTTATATTCCCTGGAGTTACCGACTGCCCGGAGGAGTTTAAGGCCTTATGCCGCTTCATTGACGACTGCGGCCCTGATTTCATTCAGCTCCGCAACCTGAATATGGATCCAGATTGGTATCTCGAGGGCATTAAACATCCGCCAGACAGCAGGGCCATGGGCATCAAAAATTGGCTCACAGAGCTGAAAATCCGCTACCCGGCCCTGGGCTTTGGCTATTTTAATCCCCCTGTAGACGCCTAAGAAGAAATATTTGCTTTTTTCAGACTAAGCCGCTATCGTACTACTACATAGTAGTACGATAGTGCCTGCCATTTATTAATTTACTATAATCAAATTGGTAATTATTATGCAGAAAAACACCATCCGCCTTCACGACTCTCTTAAACATTACACCTTTGACCAAGACAAGGTCTGCAGCCCAATGGAGACCGTTAAACGTTTTGAGGAGCGCCTGCGGGAAGTCAACCTTGATATCCTCAAAGAGGTCAAGCGGAT
The DNA here is from genome assembly GCA_024274995.1 of Deltaproteobacteria bacterium. Classification (GTDB taxonomy): domain Bacteria; phylum Desulfobacterota; class Desulfobulbia; order Desulfobulbales; family VMSU01; genus JAADIV01. The sequence goes on along the minus strand of JAJSAA010000041.1, from coordinate 1,004 downwards.
TGACAGCGGCCGCCTTGATATTCCGGTCTATTTCAGCGTCTGCGGCAATGATGCCCAGGATATAATCGGTACCAAAAAGCAGATGGGAAAAGGCAGCACCCCGGAGCAATCACAGGCCAGCGCCTGTATGGAATTAGCCGAACGTTTCAGCTTTTTCAGCTTCATAAAGAACCCGGCCAATTTCATTACCGCCACCTATGATGAAATCAAGGCCGCCGGTCATCCTCTGATGCCTCTCGAACGGCTTTTGCAATCCGTCCATGACGATCATATGGATGTCGGCACCTTGAGTAAATTACTGGCCAATATCCCCATTCAGTGGGCCTGGGCCCACAGCCTGACTAACGCCGAGGATGTTTTGGTGCCATTCAGCTGGTTCTTCGCCATTAATGAATTTAATGGCCCTTCAGCTGGTAATTCATACGAGGAGGCCGTCAGCCAGGGAATTTGTGAAATTGTCGAGCGCCATGTCTGCGCCCTTGTAACTCGTGACCGCCTCAAAGCTCCGACCATCAATCTGGATACCATTAAGGACAAGGTGGCCAGCCATTTACTGGCCAAATTCACCCGCAACGGTATCAGTGTCTATCTAAATGATTTCACGCTTGATACCGGCATTCCCACCATTGGAGCAATGGCCATCGACCAGGGGACATTCCCCAAAACCAGCGAGATTGTCTATACCGCCGGTACCACCCCAAACCCGGCAAAGGCCCTTATCAGAGCCCTCACCGAGGTGGCGCAGTTATCTGGTGACTTTCACACCAAAGCCAATTACGTGGCCAGCGGTCTGCCCAAACCAGGCAACCTAACGGAGGTAGATTATATTGTCAATCCCGGCAAGAGCATTGATCTGGACGATATGCCCGATATATCCGACAATAATATGAGAACGGAGGTGGAGAGCATGACCGCCTCTCTTCAGCGGCTTGGCATGGAGGTTTTTGTTATAAACACCATGCATGAGAGTCTGCAGATTCCCGCCACCTATACCATCATACCTG
>JAJSAA010000040.1 GCA_024274995.1 Deltaproteobacteria bacterium | reverse complement strand
CTGCGGACGCTACTCAATAATGAACAGCCGCCGTTGATTAATATTGGCTGCGGCACTGACCTGACCATCCGGGAACTGGCAGAGATGATCCGAGATGTGGTTGGCTTTAACGGTACCCTCACCTTTGACCCAACCAAGCCCGATGGTACGATGCAAAAGTTATTGGATGTCGGCCGGCTAAACAAAATGGGCTGGAAGGCCACAACCTCTCTGCGAGACGGTATTGCCTTTGTCTATGAGAAATATCTACAGAATTTGTAATTTTTTGAAACTATGAAAAAAAATATCCCTTTAAACGAACGAATTATCTTCGCCCTGGACTTTGCCGATCCACTGGAGGCGGCCGCATGGGTTGAAAAGCTGGGGAGCAGAATAAAATTCTTCAAGGTCGGCCTGCAGCTCTTTCTCGCTGGCGGCTGGCCGGTTGTTGATCAGATTATTAAACGCGGTAGCAAGGTCATGCTGGATCTGAAATTCTTTGATATTCCGGAAACCGTTCACCAAGCCGTCCAGCAACTCAGGAATCATGGCGTAACTTTTACCACAATTCATGGTAACGATGCCATAATCAAGGCGGCAATGCGGGATAAGGCCGAGTTGCAGATCCTAGCGGTTACGGTCTTGACCAGCTTTGATGAAGGTGATATGCGGCAGATGGGACTAACCGGGCGGGTGGAAGACTTGGTGCGGATCAGGGCCCGGCGGGCTCTGGCCTCGGGCTGTGACGGTATCGTCTCGTCTCCACTTGAGGCCGCCGCCCTGCGCCGGGAATTAGGCCACAACTTCTTTGTAGTTACCCCCGGCATCCGGCCGGTTACAAAAGACGACAAGCAGGAAACAGCCCAAGACGACCAGCGGCGAACGGCCTCACCGGGCCAGGCTATTATTAACGGTAGCGATTACCTCGTTATCGGCCGCCCCATCCGCACCGCTGTAGAGCCCCTGGCCCTTGTCGACTCACTCCAGCAAGAGATAGCCGCCAGCCTGAAATAAAGCGGCAGGCCTCTCTATGCGGCCTTAAATTTGTTGTTTTTGCGATGATACATCCCCCCATGTTTGCGCTGACTCGAAGGGACAGCGGGCCGGGCAAGCTCAATGGAGACATTTTTGCCATTAATGGTAAAATGCTGAAAGGCATTAAGTATTTGGGGGGTAAAGCGGCTGTCGGCCTCCAGCGTCACCTTATTGCGCATAATCTCAATCTTGCCGACCGTGATTTTCCCGCCGCCGGGAGCTCTGTTAATCGCGCCAATGAGCCCTTGGGGCATAATTCCATCCCGGCGACCGACATTAAGCGAGAAACGGGCAAACTGCGGTCGGCCGCGATGATTGGCGTTGGCGGCCTTTGATTTATCCCAGCCGGGGCGTTCCTTGTTCAGCCGCTGTTTTCCGCTCTTCTCATTGACCTTCAGGTTAAGGTCAGGAGCATTCTTGTAATATTTAAGAAAGCGGTTGAACTCCAGAGAGACAAACTTCTTGATTAGCTCCTCCCTGTCCAACTCCCCTAACCTAGCCGCTATTTCGGCGAACAATGGATCAATCTGGTCATGATCGACCTCAACACTGGCAACGCTGTCCATGAGGTTTATCAGTTGTTTCCGGCAGATTTCCGCCCCGGTGGGAATACGGCAGTGCTTAAACTTCTTTTGAATTCTTTTCTCAATCTGTTTAATTTTAAAGTGTTCATTCATCTGCACCAGGGCGATAGATACCCCCGTATGCCCGGCCCGGCCAGTACGGCCGCTGCGATGGGTGTAACCGGCAATATCATCGGGCAGATTATAATTAATTACATGGGTCAGATCGTTGACATCAAGACCGCGGGCCGCGACATCCGTGGCCACTAATATTTGTAGATTCCTGGCGCGAAATTTTTTCATTACCTGATCGCGCTGGGTCTGAGACAAATCGCCATGCAGAGCATCAGCGTTATAGCCGTCCTGAATCAATTTATTAGCGACATCATTGGTGTCCTGCCTGGTTCGACAAAAGATAATCGCATAGTTATTTGGGCAATCATCAACAATGCGCTTCAAAGCCGCATAACGATCACGACTGTTAACAAGGTAATATTCATGCTGGACATTTTCAGCCCCGGCGTTGCGCCGGCCAATGGTAACCTCAACCGGATCAGACATATAACGCCCGGCAATATTGGCCACCTCTTTAGACATGGTAGCCGAAAACAACAGGGTATTTTTCTCGGCCGGAGTATGAGCCAGAATGGCGTTTAACTCATCCTGGAAGCCCATCTGCAGCATCTCATCCGCCTCATCAAAAACCGCGTAACGTACCTTGGAGATATCCACCTTTCCCCGGTTAATCAGATCATTCAAACGGCCGGGAGTAGCCACAATAACCTGAACCCCCTTGCGCAGGGCCTTAATCTGAGGCTCAATACTGGTACCGCCATAAACGGCGAGCACCCTTACCCCCTCCACAAAGCGGGCGTAAGAGGCCAGATCCCTTGAGACCTGCATGCAAAGCTCCCGCGTCGGGCAGAGAATGAGTCCCTGGGTCTGACGGCTGCCGGGGTT
>JAJSAA010000039.1 GCA_024274995.1 Deltaproteobacteria bacterium | reverse complement strand
GCCATAACCGCCTTGCACATTTCAAGATAAGGTGGAACGCGAATAGCGAAATTCTGGCCCAGATTAGCGGAAGCAAAGGCTCCGGCCACAAAGCCTATACCAATAACCGATCCGGAACTGATGAGAAAGGCTTTGGGGGTATGCCCTAAGGCTCCAATGCCATATAAAAACCACTCGCCCCAGTTACGTACTGCGCCTACTGCCCCCCAAGGCCGCCACCAGGCCATAATCAGGACAGTAAACAGGCCGACGATTATCCCCACGGTGTTAACATGCCATTCGTCAAGGCACAATGTCTTGTAAAGGCCTTTGGCCTTACTGGCAAACAACGATTCCCCACTCATAATTTTCCCTCCCGGTCTTTTATGAATTTTTAAAAATATTTCACCCTTTTATTATCTTTCTGGAGATATTAAAAAGGAAAGCAGACAATATAAAATATTTCCTTCTTACTCATGAGTTTTTTTTTTGTCAAGCATCTTGTAAACATAAGTGGGCATGACCAAAGAAAAAGGTTCACGAAATATTTTGGCTGTTGAGGTATCAGTCGTTGAGCCCGGCAATAAAAGGGCTGAACGGCTGACCGCCTGAAGCCGGTATGGTAAACAAGGTGGCGAGAACAGCCTCAACTATGGCTGATTAACTATGTCATTGTGGTATACAGATAATTATAAAACTTTCCCGCTTAAAATTATCTTGACATCAAAATTAATCATTGTTAGACAGATAATCTGTGAAATATGAATAACGGTTCATTAATAAACCTTAAATGGAGACTTTATTATGAGTGATTACAAAGTTGCCCCTGCTGATGTTGCGGCAGACCAAACCTTAGATGCCAAAGGCCTTAGCTGTCCTATGCCCCTCCTGCGTACCAAGAAGGAAATTGGTAAGATCAGCTCCGGTCAGATTTTGGAAGTTTTAGGCACGGATCCAGGCTCCAGAAATGATCTGCCTGGCTGGTGTGAGAAAAGCGGTCATGAGTTTTTGGGCGAGAAAGAGGATGACGGCTTTATTCGTTTCTATATCAAAAAAGGTTAATAATTTAATTTATCAGAGGTGTTTTTTGCTTTAAGCAAGGATACGTCGCTTTTCATGGGAGAAAGAAATGGCAAAAAGTGTTGGTATTTTCGTGACTTCACCCCGCTATATGCGTCACGTGGTCGGCATAACCAAGGCCGCGGTCGCTAAGGGTTCTAAGGTCAAGGTTTTTTTCAGCTGGTACTCTACTCACCTGACTCAGTGCGCTGAGTTTCCAGCCCTTTGTGAAATGGAAGATGTAGATGTTTCTATCTGTGCCGACAGTTACAAAAACTCCGGCTATGATGTAAACGATATTCCCCAGGGCCTTGATGCCAAGAAAATGGCTACTCAGGCACAGCATGGCGTAATCATTGATGATTATGACTGCTACCTGACCTTATAGGACGGAGGAAAATAAATGTCTAAAAAAGCATGTTTTTTGTTTGTGAATAAGGAGTATACCCTGGATGGTATTCGTTCCGCCTTGGGCTTGGCCGTGGAAAATATGTATTCATACGGTGTGATAATGTATAATGAGTTTGAGACCATAAGCGATTACCATAAGGAAAATATCGAGTGGGTTCGTGATATGGAGGGGGATGTCTTTACCACAGTTGATGCCAATGTCGAGAAACTGGGCCTGACCAAGATCACCCTCGAAGAAATTGGCCAGAAACTGCGCGATATGGATGTTATTGTGCCTTATGGTATTATGCGTTCTGATAAAAGCTGAGGGGGAGTAAGACAAATGAAACTTTTGAATGTATATCGCTCCGAGCCAAATGATGATGTTAAAAAACTGGTGGAGATTGTATCCAAGGACAGAGATGCGGTTAGTTTTGATTTGAATGTGGAGAATCCTGATTACGGTAAGATGTTAGATATGGTATTTGATGCTGATCAGACTATCTGCTGGTGGTAGTATAAGGTTCTTTAAAAATATAATTTCAGGCCCCGTTCTTTATAAAAGAGCGGGGCCTTTTTTTCGTTTATGCGTTAGGCCGCCTGTAAATTGCTCGTAAATATTCGGATAGCACCTCGTCTTCGCCCGTTCTGGCCGGTTCGAGCAGCATTAGTACGTTTCACCGGTCAGAATGAACGAGGTAAGCGTAGACCCCGATATGAGGCACTCTCCAAACATTTACAATTTGTCGAAAATAGCTGGTTTTTAGCGCAACCAGAATATTGACAATTGCTCTTGACTTTATCTGGCAATTCCAATATTTTACTTAAAGTTTATTCAGGTGCCTTGCCAAGGGTCTGGGTATAAAAATTTAGGGTTTTCGTTCTCGTTTTTAGTCAGGGGGGCGGAATAACTATAAGTTATTTATATTCAAATTGTTGGAAAGCTTAATAGGGAATCCCGTGTAAATCGGGAACGGGCCCGCCGCTGTAATCGGAGACGAAAGCCGCAATAAGTCACTGTCTGAGAAATCGGATGGGAAGACGCGGCCGGTAGGATGAACCGAGAGTCAGAAGACCTGCCTGGATATCGTCAACGCAACCTCCGTGGACAGGGGTTTGCAGCAGGGTCATGTGGATAAACAGGGAATTCCTCAGATCGATTTTATATCGGTTCGGGGATTTTTTTTTGCCTCGGCCGGTACCATCCACAGAAGAAAGGAGGCAAGAATGAAGAGTAAAATCAGTATGTCAACAGGATGTGCCGTTGTTTTGGCCCACAAGGAAAGTTCAGGGGGGCAAAAATGAGACGCGTAAATATCAAAAAGTTTGGGATTTGGGTAATCGCGGCGGTTCTGACCATTGGGCTTTCCAATATCACCTTCGCCATGGGACGTATGCCGGATAAAAAGGCAATTGTCCTGGCAGGGTTTGGTACCAGTTATCCCACGGCCCTGGTAGCCATTACCAACATCCAGAAGGATGTTCAGAAGGCCTTCCCCAAGATCAAGGTACGGATAGCCTTTACTTCCAATATCATCAGAAATATCTGGCACAAGCGGCAGGGCGACAGCAGATTTCTTGCCGAGCACAAGGAAATCCCCAAAGAAATTCTCTATGTGAAAGGGCCTCTCGCCACCATTGCCGAGCTGCAGGATGCTGGTTACCGGACTATTATTGTCCAGCCCACGCATGTCTACGATGGCGAGGAATACACCGACCTCTGCTCATATGTGAGGGGACTGAATGCCATCACCACTATCAAGAAAAAATATATGCCTTTTGTTAAACTGGTAATCGGCCGTCCAGTCCTGGGAAAACATGGCATTACTCATAACTATCACCTCGATATGGAGGCTGCTGCCAAGACCCTGGCGCCTGATGTGGCACTTGCCGGGCAAAACGGGGCGGCTCTGGTCTACATGGGACATGGCAATAAATATTACAGTACCGGCATCTATGCGGAATTCCAACAGGTCATGCGTCGGATGTATCCTCAGGCTGAAATCTTTGTCGGCACGGTGGAAGGTTACCCCTCTAAGGACGATGTGGTCTCCGCTGTAACCAGGAGCCGGATTAAAAAGATCGTTCTTAAGCCCATGATGATAGTGGCTGGCGATCATGCCCATAACGATATGGCCGGTAATGACGAGGATTCCTGGAAAAACACCTTTAAGAGAGCGGGAGTGCGCGTAAAATGTATTCTGCATGGTCTGGGAGAAAATCAGGCCTGGGATAATATCTATGTCCACCATATTAAAGATGTGGCCCGGGATAACAATATAACATTATAGAATCGCCGGAATGCCCGGACTCCTTTGTGTTTTTTGTGTTCTTTGTGCTATGCCGGCAGCCGCTTGATCAGGGCTTGCCGTTAATCTTTAATTCTGCCGGCTGACCATACAGGGCGACATTGTCAATGTCTGCCTGTACGGTCAGCCGTTGTTTTAAGAGGTCAATATGAATAAAAGAATCATGCAGGCGCTGCTT
>JAJSAA010000003.1 GCA_024274995.1 Deltaproteobacteria bacterium | reverse complement strand
GGTGGTATGCTGGCCGCGGTGGGTCAGGCCGCTGGCTGATTTGCAGACCGTATTTGTGGCCCCGAAACTTCTGGCCCGGGCCGTCATAAGACGGGAAAAAGTTTTTTCCGTTCCGCCGATTCTTTCAGCCAGGGCCACACTGGCATCATTGGCCGAGACCAAGAGCAGGGCGTTTATCAGATCCTTTGCTTTATATTCATGTCCGGGGCGGAGATATATCTTGGAGCGCGGCATTCTGGCTGCGTAACGGCTGACGGGAACCAGATCGTTTTTATGCAGGGAATCAATGGCGATTATCCCGGTGAGTACCTTGATGGTGCTGGCCGGCTGGCGCGGGAGATCCGGGTGACGGGAATAAAGAACAGCTCCGCTCATGGCATCCATGACCATGGCGCTTTTGGCGGATATTTCCCGGCGGACTGTTTTTGAGATGCGGCGAAAGTAATAACCCATGGGCCGCCGTTTCACCAACGCCTTACTGTCGGTGAGCAGGATAAGATTGTTATGACTTCGAGCCGCAGTCTTAACGGCGGGTCGTACCGCGAATTTATATTGATTTGTAAGGTGGATGCGAGTGGCGGCCTGGGCGCTGTTCTGCCAGATAAATGAAAGGGCCAGGAACGTAAGAAATAACTTGATTATTGGCTTCATATTATCTTGTCTGCTGAGATGAGGGGGTGAATTTAAAAGAAATTACAGCCACTAATATTGAGTTTAATGGCATAAATGATTAAAAGGCAAGTTTTTTTTTAAATATTATCCGTTAGTTAGATGGCTGAAAATAATATTTCTAACCGTAAGGCTATCTATTGCCCAATATATCGTGGGCAATAGATAAACAAACACTATATATGGTATATAGTTGTTTTTTATCCCTTTTTATTTTTTTTGGTACCATTTACCATTTTGAGCCTGTAACCAGGTGCCGGGCCTCGCTAACTGCTTGATTTGTAAGGCCCGTCTCCTGCCTACGAGTTCAGGAGTTACGCCCTGCTGCCTGGCAATAGCGGTATAGACCAGGCGGCGGTCCATGTTTTCCGCCTTGACTATTTTATTGTCCGCGGCAGATTTTTTGAGTTTGAACAGATAACCGTCCCTGGTTTCGCCAATAACTCCGGCGGCCTTTAATCTGGTTATCTCCGGCAGTCTGGCCTTCATGCGGGCCACTATCTGCCGGCCGCCGGCCAGGGCCTGACCGCAGAATATCATAATCAGCAACAGAGCCAGGCTGAGTTGTTTGGTTTTCATAGTTTATTGCCTCCAGTGCGCTTTTTTATTTTTTATTTGGCTGTTTTGTCGAGATCACCGAAAAAATTATCCAGGGCCTTATCGACCTTTAAATTGATGTCGATGGTTATGTGAATGGGCTTTATCTCAATGGGCTTCAGGTTGATGTTACTGCTTGTATTAATGGTGCCGCAGCCCGCCAGCATCAGTGCCGCGAGAATAACGCCAATAACAATTTTCATTGTCCCACCCCCTCTATTTGATCTTTAACAGCCTTTATGGCGCTACCATAATCTAAAATTCTGGTCAGCGGAAGACGGAAATTAACATCTAACTTGATTCCCTGAAATCGGGAGCCGGGATTATTGCCCTTTACCCGCACGAAGCCGCCAAGTTTTCGCTTGAAGACAAAGGG
>JAJSAA010000038.1 GCA_024274995.1 Deltaproteobacteria bacterium | reverse complement strand
TTAGGGCCGATACAGCAGAGGTCACAGCCCCGGCCGCCGCAGAGCAGACTGTTTATCTCCTCCAGTTCCTGGGCCATTATCCCTTGCGCTATCCATAGTTCAACGGCCTCTATGCGCGGACATTCGCCGCCAATGCCGTCGGCAATCCGGTAGTTCAAGGGATTGTTGTTCTTTAAAAACTCTATCTCCCGGAGAATATCCAGCTCAGCGTTTAAGAGGGCCGCCGGATTATCATAATGACAACCATTTGTGTCAATATCAGCGGGCAGCTCGGCCAGCAGCTCCTCAATCCCGGCGAAGGGGCCAGTGAGATAGAGCATCTCAACAAGAGAAATTAAGGGCAGCAGAGGACGTTCCAAACGGCTGACTGCTTTTTCGACGGCAATTGCCATGGTTATACTTGACCTTATAAAGTGTTTTTTGTATCTTCAATCGGGTTCAGTAATAAACCATAAATTAATAATTTTGTCCGCCTCAAATACTATTTTCCACCATAGACCAGAACAACAAAATGGATAATTTACAAAAGCAGTCCCTCACCGAGCATCTGACTGAACTGCGTCGATGCTTAATTAATATTATTATCGCCGTTATTGTTGGTTTCGGGGTGGCCTATTATTTCAGCGAGGATATCGGCCGCTGGTTTCTAAAGCCCCTTTATGAGGTTCTGCCCAAGGGCTCTTCGCTGATCTTCATCTCTTACCAGGAGGCCTTTTTTTTTACCTAAAATTAGCCCTCACCGCTGGGCTTCTGCTGGCTACTCCGGTGATTTTTTACCAGATATGGGGTTTCGTGGCCCCCGGCCTTTACCAGCATGAAAAACGTGTTTTACTGCCATTTTCCATCCTCTCCGCCTTCTGCTTCATCGGCGGTTCCGCCTTTGGCTTTCTGGTGATCTTCCCACCAGCCTTTCACTTTTTAACCAGCTACAGCAACTCCTATCTCTCCGCCATGCCCACGGTCAAAGAGTATTTTTCCTTAAGCCTCAGGCTCCTGCTGGCCTTTGGCTTTATATTCGAGATGCCTGTATTCATGGTATTGCTGGCCAAAATCGGCATAGTCAATACTAAATTATTAAGGAAAAACCGAAAATACGCCTTTCTCATCTCCTTTGTAATCGCAGCCGTCGTCACTCCCACCCCGGATGTTGTGAACCAGTTCCTCATGGCCGCCCCCATGGTTATTCTTTATGAGGTGAGCATAATCGCCATCTGGATATTTGCCCGTAAGCCCATAGTCCACCAGGAGGAGCATGATTGAATGCCGCCCCGTACCCGTACTATAATAGTCTCAGCGCCCCTTTAATCTGCCTCCCCGGTCAGCCGCCGTCTATCTCCGTCAGGGACTCCGGCAGCCCCTCAACAAAGGCCTTTATCTCATCTCTTACCCGCCGGTAATGACTAAGTGCCTCGGCCTCGTTTTTAGCTCCAGCCGCCAAACTCGGTGGATCATCAAAACCAACATGAATCTTCGGGCCGGGGAAAAAGGGGCAGGTCTCATTGGCATGACCGCAGAGAGTGATGACATAATCAAACTCCGTAACCGGCAGTTCAGCAATCAGGTTTGACTGCTGACCGGAGATATCCACCCCGGCCTCGGCCATTACCTTGACGGCAGAGGGATTTAAACCGTGCTTTTCAATACCGGCCGAACAGGCCTCA
>JAJSAA010000037.1 GCA_024274995.1 Deltaproteobacteria bacterium | reverse complement strand
CGGGGGTTGATGTCCATGATTGTCAGTCTGCTGGCCGTTATGCTCTGGGCCTGGTTCTGCCGGGCGCGGATAGGCGGGGCTACGGGTGATACCCTGGGGGCCGGCTGTGAACTGGCAGAGACGGTGATGGCGCTGGGGCTTTAGGAATCAGAGGACAGAGGGCAGGGGACTGATTTTAATTTTCCGGTTCACAAATTAATTACAGTTACAAAAAAATAAAAAATATCCTGCGGGATGGAGTAATTTAAAGGAGATTTATGATGGATAATCAATTGCTGTTAGCGCAGCAGGGGCAGATCAGTGCCGAGATGCGGCAGGTGGCAGAGCGGGAGGGACTGGAGGCGGAGCTGATTAGAGAACGTATCGCCGCTGGGCAGATCGTTATTCTCAGTGGCCGTCATGGTGAACAGCGGGTGGTGGGAATCGGTAAGGGGCTGCGTACCAAAATTAACGCCTCCATCGGTACATCCAGCGATTTTTGTGATGTGGAGCATGAGAAGCGCAAGGCGGTTATTGCCGAAGAAAACGGGGCCGATACCCTTATGGAACTCTCGGCGGCCGGTAATCTGGATGATATCCGCCGTCAGGTGTTATCCTCGGTTTCTATTCCGGTGGGTAATGTTCCTCTTTATCAGGCCTTTTGCGATACTATCAAAAAGCATAAGGATGCCACCCGTCTGGATCCGGAGGCGCTTTTTGATTTGATTGAGCAGCAGTGCGCCGACGGTATGGCCTTTATGGCCGTACACTGCGGCATTAATATGTTCTCCCTGGAACGGATGCAGAAACAGGGCTATCGTTATGGCGGCCTGTGCTCCAAGGGCGGCACCATGATGATTCAGTGGATGTTGAAGAATAAACGCGAGAATCCGCTTTATGAACAGTTTGACCGGGTTTGCGCTATTTTAAAAAAATACGATACCGTCCTGAGCCTTGGCAACGGTATCCGGGCCGGGGCCATTCACGACTCAATGGACAGGGCCCAGGTGGCGGAGTTGATTATCAACTGTGAACTGGCGGAGCTGGCCCGGGAATCCGGCTGCCAGGCCATGGTTGAGGGGCCGGGGCATGTGCCCTTAGATGAGATTGAGGCCAATATCATTTTGCAGAAAAAGATGTCCCATGATGCCCCCTATTATATGCTGGGCCCTCTGCCCTGTGACTGCGGGGCCGGGCTTGATCATATTACCGCTGCCATCGGTGCCGCTCAATCCTCAATGCATGGTGCCGACCTGATCTGTTATATCACCCCGGCGGAGCATCTCGCTTTGCCCAATGAGGAGGACGTGGCCCTTGGAGTACGAACGGCCCGCCTCGCGGCTCATATTGGTGATGTGGTAAAGTTGAAGGGGCGTGCCGACCTGCGGGATAAACAGTTGAGCAAGGACAGGCGAGATTTCAGGTGGGACAAACAGTTTGAGAATCTCCTTTTTCCTGATCTGGCCAAAGATATTCTGGACTCCCGCAAATCGTCGTCCGCCAAGGGCTGTTCAATGTGCGGTGAGTTTTGCGCCTTAAAGAATGCCGCCTCCACCCTGAACACCTATCTCAAGGGGGATAAGGTGAATGACTGAGGCTCCGCCCAGGTTTCTGCCGGGCCATGGTGGTAATATCCGCCAATTAGCCCGGCAGGCCGGGCTGGCGGAGGATGAAGTGCTTGATTTTTCCGCCAACATAAATCCCCTGGGGCCGCCCGCTTACAGCCGGCAGCTTATCAGCGCCTGTATCAGCAGCCTGGGCCATTATCCTGATCCGGATTATGAGGAGTTGCGGCAGGCGGCGGCTGCCGCCTGCGGGGGTGAGGCGGCTTGGATTGTGGCGGCCAATGGTTCCAGTGAGCTTATCTATGCCCTGCCCAGAGCCCTGTCGGTGAGGCGGGCGGTTATTCCGGCCCCCTCTTATATTGGTTACGCCGAGGGGATGCGGGCGGCCGGGGTAGTCATTGAGGAGCCTGAGACCAGGGATAATTTAAGTATTGACTGGCCGGCCCTGGAAGACCTGCTGCGGGATGGTGACCTGCTTTTTTTAGGCCATCCCAATAATCCCAGCGGCCGTCTGCTTGATATGCGGAAATTAGAGGCGGCGGCGAAGCGGTGGCCGGCGGTCTTTTTTGTGGTGGATGAAGCCTTTATCGATTTTGTCGAAAACGGAGTCTCTGCTGTGCCCCTTATCAGACAGGGGCTGGATAATGTTATTGTCCTGCGTTCTCTTACCAAATTTTATGCCGTTCCCGGTCTGCGTCTCGGCTATGGCGTTGCCTGCCGGGATATTGCCCGGCTCCTGGAGGGCCAGCTGCCGCCCTGGCGGCTTAATACCCTGGCCGCGGCCCTGGGAGCCAGGGTAATTAATGACCGTGACTATGCGGCGGCGAGCCGGAAATTAGTGGCGGAGGAACGCCGTTATCTAACCGGGGAGCTGGCCCTGATGCCGGGCTTGGAGGTCTTGCCGGGGGCGGCTAATTATCTGCTGCTTCGGGTTAGTGCCGCTCAGGGGGCGGCGGCTTTAAGTAAGGGACTGTTACGGCGGGGGATAGCCCTGCGGCTCTGTGATAATTTTTTCGGTCTCAAAAATTATCTGCGTATAGCGATACGCACCCGACCGGAGAATGAACGGCTGCTCTCCGAGCTTTCCCGGCTGTTAGGGGCCAGAAAGAGGCGCCGCGTCCGGAGGCCGACTCCGGCCCTCATGCTGCAGGGGGTTGCCTCTGATGCCGGAAAATCTATTATGACCGCGGCCCTGGCGAGAATATTATTGGAGGATGGTATTCAGGCCGCCCCCTTCAAGTCCCAGAATATGTCCCTGAATTCCTTTGTGACCAGCAGCGGCGGCGAGATGGGCCGGGCCCAGGTGGTGCAGGCGCAGGCCTGCCGCCTGGAACCTGATACCAGGATGAACCCCATACTTTTAAAGCCCTGTTCTCCCGTGGGCAGTCAGGTCATTGTCAACGGCCGGGCTTTAAGTAATATGACGGTGGATGAATATATCGCCTATAAACCCCAGGCCTTTGCTGCGGCTT